>JAFSXA010000247.1 GCA_017450135.1 Clostridia bacterium
AAAAGTACGGCGACGTCAAATGTGCCGCGTCCTCCGAGGATAAGAATTTCTCCTATATCCCCGAGACAAACCGCGACTCCTTCCGCAAGGACGCCGACTACGTATACTACTGCATGAATAATACTATCTACGGAACCAAGTTCCAGTATATACCCGACACCGGAGATATCCCCCTTGTCTGCGACGTATCCTCCTGCTTCTTCTCGGAGCCTCTTGACATCTCTAAATTCGCAGTCGTCTACGGCGGCGCACAGAAGAACGTCTCCCCTGCCGGTGTTGTTATCGTCATAGTCCGCGACGATATGCTCGGCAACGCCCGTTCCATCACACCTACGGTCTACGATTACACGGTCGAGGCCGATCACGGCTCAATGTACAACACTCCGCCCTGCTACATCATCTATATGTGCAAGCTCGTCCTCGAATGGATAAAGGACACGATAGGCGGACTTGAAGCGATGGAGGCGAGAAACCTCAAAAAGGCCGGTATTCTCTATGATTACCTCGATCAGAGTGATTTCTACACCGGAACGGCGAAAAAAGAGGATCGTTCGCTGATGAACATCCCGTTCGTTACCCCCTCCAAGGAGCTTGACGCGAAGTTCATCAAGGAGGCGGGCGAGAACGGCTTTGTCAACATCAAGGGTCACAAATCCGTCGGCGGCATGAGAGCCTCCACATACAATGCAATGCCTATTGAGGGCGTTGAAAAGCTGGTAGAATTCATGAAGAAATTTGAGAAGGAAAACGGCTGATAATAGAATAATATGAAAGAATGACGCGAAAATTAAGGTGGACGACCCGTCTGAGTTTTCGCGTCAGCTATAGGTGGATTCATTATGTATAAGATTTTAACTTTAAACAAGATCTCTCATTTCGGAACAGACAGGTTCTCGGACGCCTACACCTGCTCGGACAGTGTCGAAAGCCCGACGGGAATAATGGTGCGCTCAGCCTCCATGCACGATATGGAGCTCTCACCCGACACCCTCGCAATAGCGAGAGCCGGAGCCGGAACGAACAATATACCGCTTGACAAATGCGCAGAACAGGGTGTTGTCGTATTCAATACCCCCGGCGCAAATTCAAACGCCGTCAAGGAGCTCGTCATCTGCGGTCTGCTGCTCGCCTCAAGGAAGATAGCCGCAGGCTATGAATGGAGCAAGACTCTCAAGGGCAAGGGCGATGAGGTAGGCAAGCTCGTTGAAAAAGGCAAATCGAGCTTTGCGGGTCCCGAAATAGCCGGCAAGACCCTCGGCGTTATCGGCTTGGGAGCGATCGGCTTCAAGGTTGCGCAGGCGGCGGAGGCCCTCGGGATGAAGATAGTCGGCTACGATCCCTTCCTCTCCGAAGGAGTCAAGGCGGCGCTCTCCGACACAACGGTGATAGTGACCGATATCAAAGAGCTGTTTGCCAAGAGCGACTATATCACCATTCACGTTCCCCTCAATGACGCGACAAAGGACACTGTATCCGACGAGACCCTCGCCATATGCAAGGACGGGGTCAGGATACTCAACTTTGCGCGCGGCGGACTTGTAAACAATGACGCCATCAAAAATGCCCTTGCGAGCGGAAAGGCCGCGGCGTACGTGACCGACTTCCCCTCTGACGACATTATCGGCGTGGACGGAGTCATAACCATACCCCACCTCGGAGCCTCAACTCCCGAGAGCGAGGACAACTGCGCCATGATGGCGGCGGATGAGCTTATCGGATACATCGAAAAGGGCGAGATAATCAATTCCGTGAATATGCCGCGCATGGCTCTTGCGGAGCTTAGCGGAAAGCGCGTGTGCGTTATCCACAAGACAGAAGCTGCGGATGCCGTCAGGGCTGCCCTCGGCGCCGACGTAAAGTACGCGGAGCGCGGAGCTTACGGCTACACCGTTGCGGACTGTGACGCGGACGCAGGCGAGATCGCAAGGATAGACGGAGTTATAAGAGTCAGAGTCCTCGGCTGAAGCAGCAGAAAGAACTGAATAATACAAAGGCAAAAAAATATAACCGGGGTCAACCGTTGAGGTGAGCCCCGGTCTTTTTCTGTTTTCTCAGCCGTTCAATTTCTCAACGCGGCTTTTTTTACCGCCTATCTTTTCTTTTGCAAATACTATTATCACCGCGATCACAAGGCTTGAAACGACGCAGAAAAGATATCTGAATAAATAATTGACCTCTGTGTTTCGTGAAATGAATTCATCAAAAATAAACACAGGTATAAACTGATCCAGAAATACGTAAGTGCTTATTTTTCTTATGTATCTGTATGCCGGCGAAGGCTTCAGCTTTATTTTCCCGACCAGGGTAAAAGCGACAGGTGTAACAACAAGCAAAAACAGCCTCAGCCCGTGATAGGGGGCTGAAATCCTTGAGAGATATCTTGTTTCAAAGAAGAGCAAAACCATACCAGCCGAGAACACAGGCAGATTAAGAGCGACAGACTGATTCTTCGGAGGGGATATCGCCATGTACGCACCCATAGCAATAAACGGGAATCCGAAGAAAACTCCGTTTCTGAATGTTGAAAAGAATCTGTTATAGTTCACAAATAAAAAATTCAAAACACGGCTTTTCTCTATAAAAGGCGTAGTCAGCGTTGAATACGTGAAGAAAAACAGGGCAACCGCGTAAAAAAGAACAGAGATGACCAGTATTTTCTTTATCGAAAGCTTTTTGAGCAGCACCCATACCAAAAACGCGCCGACAATGGAAGCTCCCAAATACCAAAGCTGCTCATATTGAATACCCAGAAAAACATACCAGAAGTATTTTACAATATCAAGCAAGCCTGTCTGAGCCTTGTGCCACTCGTAGATCTTTATCACAAGGTAAACGCCGTTCCAGATCAAAAACAGTTTGATCAGGTCAGCTCGTATTTTTTGAAATGCGCTTTGGATTTTTCATAGCTATCCGTATTATAATTCAGGAAAAGGAAGTATCCGGACATACAAAAAAACAGCGGCACGGATAATCTGGCGACGTACTCAACTATGTAATAATCAACCTTTCCCAAGCCGAGATGTAAACAGTTAATTGCCAGAATCAAAAAAGATAGAATCAGCTTCAGAATATCATAGGAAGCTATATCTCTTTATACGATTTTATCCGCCATGTCGATCCCTGCCGATCCAAAAAATATTGACTCTTTTCCAAAGCCGTATTATAATACTTATAATAATATGATAGAGAGGTTTTGTCAATGAAAATCAAAGAATTTTCCCCCCTTGATTTCAGCAAGCTCGAAGCCCAATGGAAGGAACTGCAAAAAGGTACGGAGATGACTTGCTTTCAGACTTACGAGTGGTATAAAATAATCAATACTCATTTCATTGCGGAAAAAAAGAAATCTCTGTTTCGTTTCGGCACATACGTTCTTGTTTCGGATGATAACGACAAGCCCTTGCTTATTGCGCCCATACAGGTTATAAAAAGAGGCTTTTATTTTAAAGGAGTCGGCTTGAGGAAAGGCTTTTATTTTATAGGCAGACAGGGCTTTTCCGATTACCTTAACTTTATTTATAAAGAAATTAAGCAAGAATATCTATCGGCAATATTTGAATACCTCAAATCAAATTACAGCCTTAATTTCTTTTGTTTTGAAAACGTTTCGGAAAACACAGACGCATACAGAATACTTAATGATGCGTTTAACTGCAGCAGATTTGACTCATTGTGCATGACGCTGCCGTTGGCTGATGATTTTGAAACTTACAGAAAGTCTCTTTCAAAAAGCACGCGTCAGAACATTAGAACAGCATTCAACAGATCGGCAAAAGATAATATTGAGCTGTCTTATGAAATCAGAACCAGCATCGACGGTGAAACCGCCGACACACTCATGGCTATCAGGGAACAGCGCCTTGGGAAAAAGGTTTCAGATACAAATTCGAATCTTTCAAAAAAAGCAAAGCTTTATAATTCAGGCAGGAACTTTATTGTTAATTTTGCTTCCGAACCTGTTGACGTAATGAAAGAAGTTAAAAACTGCTGGTGCTTTATTGCAAGGTGCAACGGTGAAATCGGGGCGTTCCTTTATTCATTATATAAGCCTGAAAATAAGACGGTTTACCTTTTGCTGGCTGGTGTTGAAAAAAAATACGAATGGTATTCTCCCGGAGTAACTCAGCTTTATAAATATATGGAAGATGAAATCAATTCCGGAAAAAAGAGTGTTGATGTCATTGATTTGACCAGAGGTAACGAAAAATATAAATACCAGCTTAAATCTAAGGAACTTGTTACATCACAGTTTGATTTTTCAATATAGAGGTGTTTGGATTGAAATCCATTTTGTTTTTTAGCGAATCTCTTGACGGCGGCGGCGCGGAAGGCGCGCTTGAACGGCTTATAGATAACCTGAACCCGGGCAAATGGAGGATCTCGGTCGTTTCCGAAACTGACGGGGAAATGCGTATCCCTTTTATGAAGGCGCACGCAAAATATCATCCGTTCATACACAAAAATTTTAATAATAATCCCATAAAAGAGCTGATAAACCGCATTATACTGACCGGCTCCGTCAAACTCCCTCCCTCTGTCGTCAGGAGACTGTACGTCCGCGGCAGGCAGGATGTCGAGGTCGCCTCCTGCGAAGGATACGCAACAAAGATCATATCCTCATCAACGAATAAAAAAAGCGTAAAAATAGCCTACATCCACACGGATTTTGCGCACAATCACTGGAGCCTCGAAGCATATAAAGACGCCGCTGAGGAAAAAAGCTGTTACGAAAGGCTGGATCATATTATCTGCGTTTCCGAGAGCATCAGAGAGGCCTTTGTCAATACATACGGCCTGAGAGAAAAAACCATTGTTCTGTATAATATCTTTGAGGATAAAAAAATCAAATCAATGGGCGAAGAGGAGCCTGCCGTTCCGGTAAAGAGCATGAACAGACCCGTTTTTGTTCTCGCGGGCAGTTTTTTAAAGGTCAAGGGCTTTGACAGATTCGTGCGCGTGGCAGCGCGGCTCAGGGACGACGGCTTCGGTTTTTCGGCGATAATCATGGGCATGGGATATGAGCGCGATGAGCTCGAAAAGCTGATCGCCGAAAAGAAGCTTGAAAACCGTATTTCATTATACGAATACCAAAGTAATCCCTATGCCATCATCAAAAACGCCGACGCCTTTGTATGCTCATCATACTCCGAGGGCTACAGCACGGTAATAACCGAAGCTGTTATTCTGGGCAAGCCTGTCATTACCACCCGCTGTTCGGGTATGGAAGAGATCTTCGGCGAAAGGGAATGCGGTATCATCTGTGAGAATGACGAGGATTCTCTTTACGCCGCCCTGAAGTCCGTGCTTGAAGATCCGAATCTGCTCAAAAAATTTGCCGCTGAATCAGAGATCCGGTCGGCTGACTTTAAGAAGGAGATCAGAGCCGCCGCGATCAATGAGTTCTATGAGAATCTCGAAAAGAAATAATAAAGCTGAAAAGGGCTGTCGCAAGCAGGGAGAACCTACGGCGACAGCCCTTATAATATGCACTTATCAGTATTCTGTACTTGGATTTTCTTTGATCTGCATTGTGTTGATAATCTGGGAAACGGTTTTTTCGGCGTTGTCCGTAACGTCTATCCTGATATCCGCAAGAAATTTGTATATCGGGTTGCGAACGTCGCCGATCCGCGTGAGAGCCTCCCTGTTGCGTGCAAGGTGGACACCGTTGCTCACCAGCTCGTCAAACGGACGATAGAGCCACACGACGTACCCGTTCTGCCTGATATAATACTGATTCTTCAGGCTCTCGACCGCGCCGCTGTCCGTGGCAATGACCTGGCCGCCGTTGCGCGTGATCTTTTTGAGTATCTCTGATTCCAGCTCCCTGTAATAGACCTCGCCGTAGATCATGAAGATATCCGCCTTGGACATCCCGGCTCTGATCTCCACAAGTCTGCCGACGTCGATACACGGTCTGCCGAGCTTTGCCGCGATAACCTTGGCTATCGTGGTCTTGCCGCAGCCGGGCATTCCGACGAAAATAATGTTTTTTCGCCTGTCGCTCATCGTCTTGTAGGTGGCTCTGGCAAGCTCCTCGTCGGGACTTATCCTGCCGAATCTTATCTCCGTCTGATAGCCTTGCTCAACAAGCATCGCGAGCCCGTCGATATTCGGGATCTCCAGATCCTCCGCGTCGCAGATCAGCCTTGTGCGCCTCGGGTTGTATATCAGCTCCAGCACTCCGCAGAGCTCGGGGAACTGCGTGATATCTATGATCTTTTCGCCGTTGTTGGGGTAGATGCCGGTATTTGTCGTGTTCACGATTATATTGGCGTCGGAATGCTCGTAGAGGTTATGGAAATTAATCTCGCCGTTGCGGCTGGCTGTAATGATCTCCGACGCACCGAGATCCTGCATGACGGTGTTGACGGTCAGCGAATTCGCTCCGGAGCCGAGTATCAGCACCTTTCTGCCGGCAACCTCGATACCGCCCTTTTTTATCATATACATGAAGCCGAGGTATTCGACGTTGTCGCCTATCAGTCTGCCGTCGTCATCGACCGTGATTATATCTACGCTGCCTGTCTTTTTTGCCGCGTCGGTTATCTCGTCGCAGTATTTTATGACGTCATTTTTATAGGGAAAGGTAACATTGATGCCCGCAAAGCTTTTATCGGCAAAGAAGCTGTCAAGATTTTCGGGTTCGACCTCAAAAAGCTCATATCTGAAGTTGCCGAGCTCTCTGTGAATTTCCGGCGAGAGGCTGTGAAGCAGCTTTCTTCCGAGCAATCCGTAGTTTTTCATTTCTTTTCAGCTCCTTTATCATCTGATTTGTTTTTCTTTCTTTTGATACCCTCTGCACAGCCGATCCCGACTCCCGCCGCAAGAACCGCCGCACCGGCGGCAATGGCAAGGAGCTTACGCTTGTTGTCCCTGCCGACCGTGACGGTCTTGCCCGGTATCATTATCTGCCGCGAGGACTGCGATCCGGTCCCGCCGGCGTCGGTAACGGTTCGGGTCGTTTTGGTCTTTTTGGAGGTTTTGGACGTTTTGCTTTTGGCGGTTTTTGTTGTTTTGACCTTTTTCACCTTTGAGGCCGCGGAAGCTTTCGTGCTCTGCGAAGTTTCTTCCTCAACGTGAGTTATATCCTGAACAAAGGTGTTGGATCTGACTCCGTCGGCGTCCCTGAAGCTGACTGTGAGCCTGACGTTCCCGGGTATGCCGTGCTTGATACCGACGTCGGTGTCAAAGTATATCGCTCCTGAGATTCCGTCGGAGACCGTCTCACAGTCGACGTAATAGACCTCGTCGTCATATTCCGCCTCGCTGCCGTCGGCAAAGATCCCGATCGTGCCGCAGCCGCTGATATCAAGCTCTGCGCCCGACTTTGATGCGTCCTCAAAGCCATCGCCCTGGATCAGCATGAACAGCATATGCAGGGTATTTGTTTTTTCATCCGTTATGACCTTGACGGCGGCAAAGCTGATACGGCAGTTGGATTTTTCGCCGTTTTTAAGCAGAATGTAATTATCGGCGTCCTCCCAGTAGTCGTTATCAATATGATATGCAGCCACTTGGGAAAATGACAAAAACAACGATACGAAAACAGCTAACAAAATTGCCGCCGATCTGAGAGTCACGTTGGATTTCAAAACCTGATACCTCTTTATTTATATACTTTAACCGTTATTATTTCAAAGGGCTTCGCTGTGAAATCGACGCGGTTATCGTGAACCTCAAGCTCCTCGAGCTCATCCTCCATAAGACCGCACAGATATGCCTTTTTAACGTCAAATCCAAAGCTAAGGCTGACGTCTGTGCGCTTGTTGAAGCTCTCGTAGCCTCTGACGACCGTGGCGTCGGAATCCTCCGCTTGCTTGACTGTTTCAACAATAAAGCTGTCGGCGCTGCAGGAAACAAGGGAATACTCCTCCGGAAGCTCGCCCGGCTGAGCGCTTATATCAAACGCCCTGAGCGGATAGTTCAGCTCATACGCCTCATTGATGACTCCTGCCTCCTTAAAGCTGCCGGCGTGGGGAACGATCGAATATATAAAGCTGTGCTCACCCTTGTCGGCGTCCTCGTCGGGCCAGGTGGCGCATTTGAGCAGAGAGATCTTCATGGTGCCGTTATCGATATTGTGGCCGTACTTGCAGTCGTTGAGCAGGCTTACTCCGTAGCCGTAATCGGAATAGTCAATAAACTTATGCGCGCATACCTCGAACCTTGCCTTGTCCCAGCTTGTATTCTTATGTATGGCGCGCTCAACGGAGCCAAATTGTATTTCAAACGTGGCCTTGTCGGAGTTTACGTCAACGTCGAACGCAGCTTTGACAAGTGTGTGCTCCTGATGCCAGTCAACATAGGTGTCGAAATCGATCCTCGGGCTTCCGTCGTAGAAATAAACCTTCTGCTTTATCAACGAGTTATAGAACCTTCTCGTGATCTCAAAGCCGAAACGCGCGCCCTCGTCGATAAACTCGACCGAAGCAACGTCGCTTATCTCGTACTTCTTTTCATCATAGTATTCGGAGATCTCCCAGGCGTCGTATTCCTTCGGGAAATCCTCGAACGCCTCCAGATAATTCGCCCTGCCGCCCTTGCGCAGAACGTCCCTGCCGTTGATCTTATCATAGAGGCGCGTTATCGTATAGTCCTCGCCGAACTCAACGGAGTAGTTGCCCGTTTCAAGGTGTCTGCCGTCAAGGCTGTAATCTGCTCTGCTGTCGCTGAGCCTGACTACCTTGTAGCCCTTGGCGGGAATGCCGTTCACCCTGTAGGTTTTTCCGTTGTGGTTGAGGAAGCCGTTGCTCTCAAAGGAATTCATATTGAAAACGACCGTGCCGCCGTCCGTGCCGATGCCGGAAAGGATACCGGCGTAAGCGTCGTCCGCGACCGATTCGGCGATGCGGCTGATCTTTTCATAGTCCTTTTTGCTGTCCTCATAGACCGAATGGATGGATGAGCCGGGGATGATATCGTGGAACTGGTTGAGAAGTATGCATTCCCAGCCCTCGTTCAGCTCGTCCCGACGGTATTCGGTACCGACGAGCCTGTTCGCCATTGAGGATATCATTTCCGTATTCTGATAAAGCTGCTCGGACTTTCTGTTACTCCTCTTGTTCCTTGCCTGCGAGGTATAGGTGCCCCTGTGCAGCTCAAAGTACAGCTCACCCGACCATTTCGGCAGCCTCTTGTCGTCCTTGACCTTGTTATAGAGCCTGTCGAGGAATGAGGCGGCAAACTCCCACTTGACCTGCGGACAGCCCCTGATGCCGTATTTCAGGCGGTTGAAGTTTTCAATGTGGATATCCGCCGGGCCGCCGCCGCCGTCGCCGTGGCCGAAGGGCATGAGAACCTCCTCGGTGATAGCCTTGGGCTCGTATCTGTTCCATACTCCGCGGATGTATCCGGGTTCAAGATTCGGAGTATAGGTGGCGGACCAGTTAGGCTCGGTATCGTATTTTCCCCTCCTTGCGGCAGTCAGGAAATATGTGAAAACCTCAGTGCCGTCGATGCCCCTCCACATGAACGTGTCATAGGGCATCCTGTTGGTTTCGTTCCATGAGAGCTTTGAAGTTACAAAGGTCGTAACGCCGCTCTTCTGCATTATCTGCGGAAGCGCCGCCGAATATCCGAAGACGTCGGGGAGCCAGAGCAGATGGTTTTCAACGCCGAACTCGTCCCTGAAAAAGCGCTTGCCGAACATGAACTGACGGACAAAGCTCTCGCCGCTCGCAAGGTTGCAGTCGGCCTCGAGCCACATGGAGCCCTCCAGCTCTATCCTGCCCTCAGCAACAAGCCTTTTGATCTCCGCATAGAGCTCGGGCGATTCCTCTTTGAGATATTTAAGCAATTGAGGCTGGCTTGTCATGAATTTATAGTCCGGGTATTTTTTCATCATCTCGACCACGGAGCCGAAGGTGCGCTGAACCTTCTCTCTGGTCTGGCCGAGCGTCCATTTCCACGCCACGTCGATATGGGTGTGGCCTATGCAGCTTACCGTAATATCGCTCTCGCGGCAGTATTTGCCGTAAAATTCCTCCTCCATGTACTTGTCCGCCGCCCTGACGGAGCTTTTGAACTCCCCGGAGCCGGGATCGTTCCAGTTGAGAAGGTTGAGGGCGTTGTTAAGGTGGTAGCATATATCCCTGTACTCCTTCTCCTCCTCGTGCATATAACGGAACATTTCAAAGGGAACGGAAAGATCGTAGTACAGCTTTTCAACCTCGCGGTCAAATTCACAAAGCTCGGCGAAGAATTCGCACCTTGCGCCGTGAGGCATTGAATAGGCGTAGATATGGACGTCACATGAATCGGCATTGCCGTCAAGCTTAAGATATGGATGATAAAAATCAAGGCCGCGGACGATCCTGCCGTTTATATAGGCTATGAACTGCGCCTCGGAATCGGGTCTTCTCTCACTGCTCGGTTTGACTGAAACATATAGCTCAAGCTCACGGCCTTTGAGCTCGGCGGGGATCTCGATGTGCTTATAGAACCATCTGTGTTCCTCAGCCTGAGTGCCCCAGATCTGATTTTCGCCGAACACGTCCCAGCCGTCCGCGTCCGGGGACGGCACGGTGTTGCCGTGCTTGTAGCCGCACTCCATCGAATTCCAACCGTTGAGCTTAAGTCTTACCGGCGTGATAAAATCTTCAAGCTGTTCAATCAGAACCCTGATGCGTTTGTCAATAAATTTTTCCATCTTTTAGACCTGCCTCCTAAATCAATGAATAGAGTTTGTTTATTTCGTCGGATTTTGAAAAATCCGAATTTTTTACGTTTTCGGTTATTCTCGCCCTGAGCTCCGGATCGTTGATGAATCTCTCGATCGCCTCGGCGCTGCCGGCGTTATCCTGCGGAAAAATTATACCGTTCACGCCGTCGTCTATCTGACTCGCCGCTGTAGGATATGCGGCTATGGCAACCGGCTTGCCGAGTATCAGAGCCTCGTTCACCGTGACCGAATTGCCCTCATAGCGCGAGGGCTGGACGTAAATATCGCACGCCTTGAAATACGGATAAGGGTTCATCCTCTTGCCGAGGATTATCACCCTGTCCCCGACTCCGGCTTCTTCTATCTTCGCCCTGATAAGGTCGCCGTCCGTCCCGTAGCCGATGATGTACCATTTGACGTTCTTCATCCGTCTGCATATATCGGGCAGATTGTCAAAATTCTTTGCTATGGAGAATCTGCCTACAGAAAGGAGCTTTACATAGCCGTCGTCCGGCATCTCGTCCTCGACCGTGAACTCCCGTGCCCTTGCCCTGATAAGCTCAGCCGGATGCATATTTTCGATAATGAATATTTTGCTCTCGAGCGAGGGGAAGTTTTTCAAAAAAGCTTCCCTGACCTTTTCGGATATCGCCACGATATTATCATAGGCAGACCACATCTCAAGCTCGGAATCAAAATCAGCCTCGATGGAGGAATAGTCGGTATGGATCCACGCAATTTTCTTCTTGCCTTTTGTTTTCGCCGCGGCAAAGTAGTGAGGGGTCAGGTAGCTTATCACAAGATCGTATTCCTTTTCGGATATCATCGGCATATGCCGGCAGGTATATTTATGGCTGTAATCTATAAACACATAGCTGGTATCTTTAATATTATGGGAACGGCAGTATTCCTCCGCCCTTCTCTTTCCGCGGAGCCTGCCGAGAGCGGTGCCGAAGGTCCTGTTGCGTATGATCTCAGAGAGCGGGACGGCAAGCGAGGCGTATTCCTTTATCTCCGGCAGGACATTCACCTCGGAGGGGATGAAATCAAAGAACTCTCCGCCGTGCCTCAAAAGGAAAAGGTCGACGTTGAACCTGCTGTAGTCAAAGGCATTCAGAAGCCCTATCAGAGCGCTTTCCGCTCCGCCTATTTCCATGCTGTGGCTGACAATGAGCACGTTCTTCATAATACCATCCCAGTTTATAATATTTAGATTATTATACAAATATCCAAAAGTAAAGTCAACGAAAAAGAAACAAATAATCTTTATTTTTTACGCATAAAACCCATTATATTTTTCATTCGGCATTTTTCCGCCGTAAATACGCCTTGGAAAAAGAAATATCAAAAAAAGCTGAAAAAACACGGATTATTTCTCCCCTATTCATTGACTTTTTGATTATGATTTGTTAACATAAAAAAATAAAAGCAGGTTGTTTGAACAGGAGGTTTTTTATCATGCTTTTAGACAAAACGATACATATGCCGGATCTCGGCGATATAGGCGCCGACAGCGGCTTTAACGTGCTCTCCGCCACCTCGGACGGCAAATTCACCGTCGGCAAAAACGGGGTTGCGGACATACTTTCCACCGGCGACGACAAGGTGGAGTTCATATCCTTCGGGACGCATTCGCTGGCCTGCGTTAAATCCGCGATCGCTTTTCCCACCTACTATCCGGTATACCCGGTGAATATGGAGCTTCCGCTTGAAGCGATTCTCATGGATCTTGACGGAACCACGGTAAAGAGCGAGGAATTCTGGATGTGGATAATTCAAATGACGGTTCAGAGCCTGCTCGGCAACCCGAAGTTTGAGTTTGAAGAAGCCGACCTCCCGTTCATAGCCGGTCACTCCGTGTCCGAGCATCTGTCATACTGCATTGACAAATACTGCCCCGGCGAATCCCTCGAAAAGGCGCGCTCATTCTATTTTGAGCACACGGCGCGCGAGATGAGGGAGATCATGGAGGGCCGCGGCAAGGACGGAGCATTCACCCCCGCCCCGGGCATCAAGGACTTTCTCATGGAGCTTAAAGGCATGGGCGTAAAGATCGGCCTTGTAACATCAGGCCTTTATGAAAAGGCGTGGCCGGAGATCCTCTCGGCATTCAAGACCCTCGGCATGGGCGACCCGAATGATTTTTACGACGCGATAATCTCCGGCGGCTACGCGCTCAAAAAGGGCTCGGCAGGAACTCTCGGCGAGCTGTCGCCGAAGCCGCATCCCTGGCTCTACTCGGAAACCTGCGTGGTCGGCCTCGGCCAGCCTTTTGAGCGCAGGAACCGCGTGGTCGGTATAGAAGACAGCGGCGCCGGAGCCTGCTCTGTACGCCTGGCCGGTTACACGACCATAGGCATATCGGGCGGCAATATAGCCAAAAGCGGAACAAAGGCTGTATGCACTTATTACGAGGACACGTTTGCAGATATATTTAAGATTATAAAGGGCTGATCTTATGAAAAAACTGCTTAAACCCCAAACGATCATCGGCGCGCTCGAATTCGCTCTGCTCGCGCTGATATTAGCGGAAGCATATTTGAACAACAAGGAGAAGGTCGACTCGAGCGTCGCCAATCTCCTGAATAATCTCAAAAGCAAAGGAGAGGTCATAGATGAACAATAAAAAGGACGAGCAGCTTCAGTGCCATTTTATCTCCAACACCCACTGGGATCGTGAATGGCGTTTTTCAGCCAGGAGAACCCAGTATATGCTGGGATATATGCTGAATATGCTCATAGATATACTTGACAAATATCCCGAGTACAGGCATTTCCACCTCGATTCCCAGACCATGCCTGTTCAGGATTTTCTTCAAGCCTTTCCGGAAAAGAAGGATATCCTGAAAAAATACATCTCCGAGGGTCGCATAGCGGTCGGCCCCTGGTTCTGCCTGCCCGACGAATTCACCGTCGGCGGCGAGTCGCTCATAAGAAACCTGCTGCTCGGCCACAGGATCGGCAAGGAGATGGGCGGCATCAGCAAGACCGGCTACTCCCCCTTCGGCTGGGGTCAGATATCCCAGCTCCCCCAGATCTACGCCGGCTTTGACATCCACTTTGCATCCTTCTACCGCGGAATAAACACCTATTGCGCACCGAGATCCGAATTCTTCTGGGAGAGCCCGGACGGAACGAGGATATACGCCTCGCGCCTCGGCAAGCGTCCGCGCTACAACGTATGGTACGTCGTACAGCGTCCTGTCTTCTATGACCAGCAGAACGAGAACAACCGCGATATGGTATGGAACGACAACAACGGCATCTTCAAATTCATTGACGAGGACAACTGCAACCTCGACTATCAGTATACTCATCCCTTCTATGAATATCACAAGGAGAACGTAAAGCCACGCGCCGATCAGGCGATCGAGGAGCAGAACGACGACTGGACTACTCCCCACCGCTTTTGGTCAAACGGTCACGATTCATCCTGCCCGGACGCCCGCGAGGTTCAGCTTATAAAGGATCTTGATGAGGCTCTGCCGGACGCCCGAGTATACCACAGCACGCTCAGGGAGATGGAGCAGGGCATCATCGACTGCTTCGATCCCGATTCGCCCGTCCTCAAGGGCGAGATGCGCGACCCCTACACCAAGGGCAGCGTCAGCAGTATGTGCGGATGGATAACCTCGGCAAGAACCTACATCAAGCAGGCTAATTTCAAAACGGAGACCAGGCTGCAGAATTACGCCGAGCCCATGGCGGTTTTCGCCGCATTCACCGGAGCCCCGTTCCAGAAGAATTTCATAGATCTTGCATATAACTATCTGCTGCAGAACCACGGCCACGACAGCATCGGTGCCTGCGGAAGAGATATCATCTATGAGGACGTCCTCTACCGTTACAGGCAGTCCCGCGAACTGGCGACCTGCGTTTACGAGCGCGCGTTCATGGACGTTGCGGGCGATATAGATCTCAGCGCGTGGGATCCGAACGACGCCGCCATCGTAGTGTTCAACCCCGCCGCCTTCAAGCGCAGCGAGGTCATCAACGTCAGAGTCGAGCTGCCTGCAGAATGGAAGGCGAACAGCTTCAGGATAACCGATCCCGACGGAAATGTGCTCAAATATCAGATAATTTCGTCGGAGAAGGACAGCAAGCAGATAATTCAGAACCCGAACGACGTGGCGAACATCCTCCACTCACATTCCTACATTATCCGCCTCGAGGTCAACGACGTGCCGTCCTTCGGCTACAAGACGCTGAAGCTCGAGCCGCTCTATAACGTCAGGGCAACGACCCCCGTTACCATGCTCAAAAGGGAGCAGGTCATGGAGAACGAATATCTCCGCGTCTCCTTCAACGCGAACGGAACCTATAATGTTCTCGACAAGGAGAACGGCAAGCTCTACGAGGGACTCGGCTTCTTCAAGGACACCGGTGAGATCGGCGACCCATGGAACCACATCGTCCCCGAAAACGACGAAACCTTCACGACCCTCAACGAGAACGCGAAGATCACACTTATCCACAGCGGCGAGCTTGAGGTCGCCTACAAGGTCGAGATCGACTGGGCTCTCCCCGAGGGCAGAAGCATGGACGAAAAGACCCGTTCAAAGCACCTGAATCCCTTTAAGATAATCAACATAGTCAGCCTCAAAAAGGGCTCAAGGTATCTTGAGATAGAGACCACGATAGACAATCAGTCCGAGGATCACTACCTGCAGGTATCGTTCCCGACGGATATCAAGGCGGAATACTCCTACGCTCAGGGCCAGTTCGACGTTCTCAAGCGTCAGGTCAAGAAGCTTGACTATTCGCTCTATGACGAGATCCCGATGACAGAGCAGCCGATGAACTCCTTTGTTGACGTCACGGACGGCAGGGTCGGCGCGGCGATACTGAACACCGGCCTCAAGGCCTATGAGACTCCCGACGACGAGTGCGGCACGCTCAATATAACGCTGATCCGCTCCTATCCGCTGCGCATATGCGTAACCTCTGATATGCAGGATTACAGCAAGATAGATAAGGATTCCCAGTGCATCGGCAAGAACACCTTCCGCTACGCCTTTATGCCCCATAAGGGCGACTGGGAAGAGGGCGGCGTCTGGGGCGAGAGCGAGCGCTTCAACCTCCTGTTCGGCGCGGCTCAGCTTGCTCCGACTGCCCACGGCAAAAACGGCCTTGTCCATTCCTTCATTGAGCTCGGGACGGATAAGCTCACCGTCAGCGGCGTCAAGCTCAGCGAGGACTCCGACGGCTATGTCGTTCGCCTGTTCAACCCGTCCGACAAGGCGGTCAAGACGAGCATCCGTCTCAACGGCGGCAAGGCTCCGCTGAAAGCGGATGAGACGCAGTCGCCCGTCGAGATGCAGCAGAAAGAATTCGAGCTTCCGCCCTACTCCGGTTACAAGTGG
>JAFSXA010000248.1 GCA_017450135.1 Clostridia bacterium
CCGAACACGACCGTATCCACGCCGAGGCTATGCGCCTTGCGCGAGGCAGTTTCAAGGTATTCCTCTATCCTGCCGTAATCGACTTCGCCGCCGACCACCTTAATGTCGCCCGGCATCATGCAGTTCGCCGCCTCAACGGGCAGGCCAAGCCTCTCCGAGGCCTCCCCTATTCTTTCTATCTCTGCGTCGTCCGATGAGTATAAATCTCTGAAATTGAGCTCAATATAATCCGCGCCGAGACTCTTGATAAGCTCCATTTTATCGGCGCCGACGGCGAAACCGAATCTGAAATCCGACATACTGTTATCACCTCACGCTGATTTGCAGACGTCTACCCAGCCCGTAAATTCTGCGCGTACCTTTCAAGCTCCTCCACCGTCATCTCAATGGCGCTGTTGGAGCTTCCCGCGGCGGGAAAGACCGTTTCAAATCTTTTAAGCGATTCGTCGAGATAGACCTTGACGCCGTCCTTGATGCCAAAGGGACAGACGCCGCCCATCTCGTGGCCTACAAGCTCCGCCAGCTCGGCGGGAGGAGTCATCTTCGCCTTGAATGAAAACGTCTGCTTAAATTTTTGGTTATCTATTTTCACGTCGCCGGCGGCCAATACAAGTATCGCAACGTCGCCGGTTTTAAACGACATGGATTTTGCTATCCGCTGTCCCTGCGTGCCGAGGGCACGGGCGGCAAGCTCGACCGTCGCGCTCGAAACGTCAAATTCCTTTATCCTGCCGTCCATGCCGAACCTTGCAAGATATTCCCTCGCAGCCTCTATACTCATGGTAAAACCTCTCAGAATATTTCCTTGGAATCGTTCTGCGCCTTTATCATTTTGATAAACTCATCGATGCTCATGGCGCCCATCTCTCCCTCTCCGCGCTTGCGGACGGAGACCGTGGAGACCTCGATATCCCTGTCGCCCATAAGGAGCATGTAGGGTACCTTTTCAAGCTGAGCCTCGCGGATCTTGTATCCTATCTTCTCGCTTCTCGCGTCGACCTCTACGCGCAGACCGGCGGCCTCAAGCTTATCCCTGATCTCATATGCGTAGTCGTGGTGTCTGTCGGCTATCGGCAGAAGCTTCACCTGAACAGGAGCAAGCCATACCGGGAACGCGCCTGCATACTTTTCGATGAGCAGGGCGAGCGTCCTCTCATAGCAGCCGATGGACGTTCTGTGAATGATATAAGGATTTTTCTTGGAGCCGTCTCTGTCCGTATACTCCATACCGAATTTTTCGGCGATCATCTGATCTATCTGAATAGTGATGAGCGTATCCTCTTTGCCGTATACGTTCTTGATCTGAATATCGAGCTTGGGACCGTAGAACGCCGCCTCGCCGACGCCGATCTTATAGGGTATCTCAAGGTGATCCAGTATCCTCTGCATGGCGCTCTGAGCCTCGTCCCACTGCTCGGGAGTACCGATATATTTTTCCCTGTCGTTCGGATCCCACTGTGAGAAGCGGTAGGAGACGTCCTCGTACAATCCGACGGTTTTGAGCATGAATATTGCAAGCTCGAGGCATCTCCTGAACTCATCCTCAAGCTGGTCGGGTCTGCACATCAGGTGACCCTCGGAGATCGTGAACTGGCGAACGCGGATGAGTCCGTGCATCTCGCCCGACGCCTCGTTGCGGAAAAGTGTCGATGTCTCGTCATACCTGAGCGGAAGATCGCGGTATGAGCGCGGCTTGTTAAGATATGCCTGATACTGGAACGGACACGTCATGGGGCGCAGTGCATACACCTCGTCGTCCTTCTCCTCGTCGCCGAGGACGAACATTCCGTCCTTGTAATGATCCCAGTGACCCGAGATCTTGTACAGGTCGCTCTTGGCCATAAAAGGCGTCTTGGTGAGCATCCAGCCGCGGCGCGCCTCCTCGTCCTCAACAAAGCGCTGCAGTATCTGGATTATCTTTGCGCCCTTGGGAAGCATGACGGGAAGACCCTGTCCGATAACGTCGACCGTAGTGAAAAGCTCCATCTCTCTGCCGAGCTTGTTGTGGTCGCGCTTTTTCGCTTCCTCGACCGCCGCGAGATAGCTCTCAAGCTCATCCTTTTTTGTGAACGCAGTCGCGTAGAGCCTGCGCAGCATCTTATTGTCGGAATTTCCGCGCCAGTAAGCGCCCGTGCAGGAGGTGATCTTATACGCCTTTATCCTGCCCGTATCAGGTATATGGGGGCCGGCGCAAAGCTCAACGAACTCGCCCTGCCTGTAGAAGGATATCTTCTCGCCCTTGTCGGCGTGCTCCTTTATAAGCTCGACCTTATACGTCTCGCCTCTTTCCTCCATCATCTTGACGGCCTCGTCCGCGTCCAGCTCAAATTTTTCAAGCGGAAGGGCCTCCTTGACTATCTTCTTCATCTCCGCCTCAATGGCGTTGAAATCATCCTGATTGAACTGTCTGTCAATATCAAAATCGTAATAGAAGCCGTTGTCTATCGCCGGGCCTATGGCAAGCTTTGCCTCGGGATAGAGCCTCTTGACCGCCTGCGCCATAACATGGGACGCAGTGTGGCGATAGGCCTTCTTTGCCTCTTCGTCATCGTCAAAGGTCAGTATCTGCAGCTCGCAGTCTTTTTCAAGCGGGGTACGCAGATCCGCATACTCGCCGTCGATCTTACACAGACAGGCGGCCTTATAAAGCCCCATGCCTATGCTCTTTGTGACGTCAATTACAGTCGTCCCGTTTTCAAACTCCTTGACCGTTCCACCTTTAAGCGTTACCTTGATCATAAAAAAACCTCCTTAAAAATAAAAAGCTCCATCCCCGAACAGGGATGAAGCAATAAACTCCACGGTTCCACCCATATTGCGGCATAAGCCGCCACTCTTACGGCCTTAACGCGGCCACACGGCGTACCTTATTTCGGAACGCGCTCCGCAGCGGTAACCGATCCAGGAGCAATACCGTTCTTTCAGCCTGCGAACGGCTCTCTGAAAAGCTCCGGCGAAGCGGCCTTCTGCATCAACGCTTTATACATTGTTATTGTATAACTTTGTCAGAGAAATGTCAAGCCTTTTCGGAATAAAGTTTGTAATAACGCGCAAATGCGGAAAATATAATTTACGGAACGGAAGTATATACAAACATATTCTGCGATTTCTGCGAAATAGACTGTATTCTGC
>JAFSXA010000249.1 GCA_017450135.1 Clostridia bacterium
ACCGCAGCGGAGGCTGACGTCACGACCGCCTCGAACAAGTGGAACGACGGTACAAGCCGGAGCAACGATGAAACGACCGTGACTGCCGAGAGTACCACGGAAGCCACAAAAGCCAAAAAGTCCGCCGATATCGCGGATATCGCAGACAAGATTCTTAACTTCCCTCAGGCGACGGCCGGTTCCACTCTGAAAAGCGTTGAAATTGCCGCTGAGCTTATCAATTTTTCACGCGATAACAAACAGCCGATCACTGTGCTTGAGACTGTAACGGACAGATTCCTTGATAATCTGACCGACGCCGAGAAGGAGCAGTTCACATCAAATCTGTATGAGATCGACTACGTGGCGCGCGCCCTTATCAAGGGAGACACGGAGTCCTTCAAATCATATATCGACGACGTCTCCGTCGATTACGAAAAGGGCAGCTACTCCATGGCGAAGTACGAGGAGATCTATAAAGTATTAGCAGATGTATAAAAGCTGAAAAACAGCGCCGTTCTGTGGGCAGTATCCCATCATAACGGCGCATTTTTATTTTTTCAGCTTATGGATTTTTTCTTTGATAACGGGGATATCGCAACGGCAGATGCCGACGATGATCGAGGTCGAAACGAAGATTTCGGTCGCAAGTCCCGATATATTGCCTATCAGCGCGTTGTATGCCATCCACGCAAGGGAGCCCGGCAATGAGAGCAGACGGACGACCGCCGCGCTCGTGGAGCGGTGAGCCCAGGTGGTTATCAGCATGGCTCCGAGCGGCAGCAGGGAGAGCGCACCCTCATGGCTGAAATATGACGCCGCGGCAAAAATAATCGAGAACACGATGGGAAAAGCTATATTGTTCGCCCATTTTTTATCCTTGCAGTTGGAGTAGATGACGGAGCGCGCGATCCCGATGAGGTTCATAAAGCATCCGTTGTACGCCGATTGCAGGAAAAAGCTGACGGTGAACATCGCTCCCGAACACGCCTGGAAGCGCAGGATGTTTTTTTGCGTCCGCGTCTGATATGACATCACGATTAGCGTAAGCCCCGCAAAACCGAAAATCTGGCTGACGATGTATACGGGAGTCATACTCACGCCGAAGAATTTTTCAAAAAAGCTTTCCATTTTGTCACCCCCGGGATTGTGAATTCTAACACACATCGGGGCTAAAGTCAATATATTTGACTATTTGACAGATATATGATATAATCTTAGAAATTTACTGACTTGAAAGGAGTTAGTCCATTATGGATGACCCGGGAGGGGTAGCAGTTAAAATCGTTCTTTTATTTTGTCTGATACTTGTAAACGCTTTCTTTGCCATGAGTGAGATCGCGGTGATTTCTCTCAACGATAACAAGATAGAAAAGATGGCGGAGGACGGGAACAAAAAAGCGAAGCAGATAGTCGCTCTTACAAAGAATTCAAGCAAGTTCCTCTCCACCATTCAGATAGGCGTCACCTTTGCGGGCTTTCTGACCTCCGCAAGCGCGTCTGAAACCTTTGCGGAAAAGCTGTCCGGCCTGTTTTCCGGTACGGCGGTCGAGCGGACGCTGGGCGCGAGCTTTATCAACGGCGCGTCCATCGTTATAATCACCATAGTGATATCCTATTTTTCACTTGTTCTCGGCGAGCTTGTGCCCAAAAAGATCGCGATGCAGAGACCCGAAAAGATATCCTTCAGGATAGTCGGTATCCTGCTTTTCTTTTCAAAGCTGTTCGCGCCTTTTGTCAAGGTGCTTGCCGTGTCCACAAACGCGGTCGTCCGCCTGTTCGGCTTCAATCCGCACGCGGATGAGGAGACCGTCACCGAGGAAGAGATACGCATGATGGTCGACGTAGGCGGCGAGAAGGGCGTTATCGAGGACGTTCAGAAAGAGATGATCAACAACATCTTTGAGTTTGACGATCTGGACGCCGGCGATATCATGACCCACAGAACGGATATGACAGCCGTCGAGGTCAGCGAGCCGCTTATCGAGGTCGTGAACCTCGCGATCGAAAACGGCTATTCGCGCATACCCGTGTTCGACGACGATCCCGACAATATAGTCGGTATAGTTTATATCAAGGATCTGCTTAAATTTATCGGAAAGAGCCTTCCGAATTCGTCCCTGCGCGACGTTATGAGAACGCCCATGTATGTGCCCGAATCCAAGATCTGCGGCGACCTGTTCAAGGAAATGACGACTACCCACACCCAGATGGCGGTGGTCGTTGATGAATACGGCGGCACGGCGGGTATCGTGACGCTGGAGGATATCATCGAAGCCATAGTCGGAAACATTCAGGATGAATACGACAATGAGGATGAGGAGATATCCAGGATAAACGAGACTACGTTCACGATCGACGGAATGACTGATATCGAGGAGATAAATGAGCTGATCGGCAAGGATATGCCCGAGGGCGATTACGAAACGATCGCCGGCTATATTATCAGCGAGCTCGGCTATCTGCCCACGGACGGTGAAATGAACGAGGTAATGTTTGAGAATATTAAATTCACCGTTCTCTCCGTCGAGGGCAAGAGGATAGAGAAGGTTCGGGTCGAGATACTTCCCGTCCTTGAAAATGACGAGGACGACGATAACGACCGGGAAAAAGACAGGGATAAAAAAGAAAAGAAAAAGGGCAGTCGGTGAGAAAGATGAAAAAATATTCCGTTGACAGGATAGAGGAGGACAAGGCGGTCTGCGAGGACGAACTCGGGAACATTATAGTTTTGGATCTGTCCGAGCTGCCCGAAGTTAAAGAGGGCGACGTGATAATAGCCTCAAAGAACGGATACAGAGTTTCACGCGAGGGGACAAGGGCAAGGCGAAAGAAAAACTTCGATCTCCAGCAGAGCATCTTCAATAAAGAACCCTGACTGCGATGCAACAAAAAAGAATAAACAGCCAACGGGCGCAGAGATGAAAAATTCTCTGCGCCCGCTGCGTGTCGAAAAACCATTTTCGGCACGCAGACAGACGTTGAGAAAGGATGCAAGACGCCGCTTTCTCTGACCCGAAGCTGTACAAAGGTACTGCGAGAGGGCAGAAAAGCGGCGAATGTGCAATAGTATCATTCTAAGATCTTCACAGATTATTTGTGTGATTCATAAACCTGTATTTGTCAAGTTATACGGGAGGGCGTGGAAGCCCTCCCCTACGCCCGATGACAGTAAGCATTGCCGATATTTTGTCTATTGCAAATGGTCTTGCGCCTTTATCGACAGTCTGAGGGCGCAGAGACGAAGAGTTCTCTGCGCCCGTTCTCAATGTCTGAATATACCGCTTTATTCTAATACTTTATGCGAGGTTTTCAACGGCGACGTATATTCCCGATATACTGTACCACGTCGGAAAATTCACCCTGCCGTCCAACGGCAGATCGAAGATTCTCTGAAAGGTTCTGACCGATTCTGCGGTTTTCGGCCCGTAGATCCCGTCAACGGCGAGCTTTTTGATCGAGGGATAATTGTTTGCTATGGCGTTGAGCTGGCGCTGGA
>JAFSXA010000250.1 GCA_017450135.1 Clostridia bacterium
CCGTGTTCTGAAAACGCTTGAGGGCGAAGACGTCCGCCCGACTACGGACCGCGTGAAGGAAGCGATTTTCAGTATCATTCAGTTTGAAATTGAGGGCAGGCAGGTGCTTGACCTTTTTGCAGGCTCCGGTCAGCTCGGGATCGAGGCGCTCAGCCGCGGCGCTCAGTTCGCCGTTTTTACGGATCTCAGCGAGGACGCCGTCAAGGTGATAAAGCAGAACCTTCTGCATACCGGGCTGGATAAGAAGGCCTCGGTGCTCAGAACCGACGCGGAGTTTTTCCTTCGCAGCAGCAAAAAGAAGTTCGATATAATTTTTATGGATCCTCCGTATTCGACCGGCAAGCTGCAGTCGGCGCTTCCCCTTGCCGCAAACGCCGTTTCCGACGGCGGAGTGATAATCTGCGAGCATCCGTTTAAAGAGAAATTGCCGGAAAATGCCGATGGTTTTTCGGTTTACAGAAAATACAGATACGGTAAGACGGGAGTGACCGTCTACCGCAAAAAGGAAGGAATGGACCTTTAATGAGACTTGCGGTCTGCCCCGGAAGCTTCGATCCGATAACCAACGGTCATCTCAGCGTTATAGAGAGGGCGTCGAAGCTTTTTGATAAGGTTATCGTTGTCGTGCTGATCAATTACAAGAAGCCCAACGGAACCTTCACCCCGGATGAGAGGGTGGAAATGATAAAGAGATGCGTTGCGGATATGCCCAACGTCGAGGTGGATTATTACGACGGTCTGCTCGCCGAATACGCCGGGCTGAAGAACGCGGACGCCATAGTCAAGGGGCTCAGAGCCATGTCCGATTTTGAGGATGAATTTCAGCAGGCTATGATAAACAAAAAGCTGAATCCCAATGTTGAAACGGTTTTTGTCACTGCGGGCGAGGACAATATGTATCTTTCGTCAAGTCTCGTCCGTCAGGTCTGCGCCCTCGGCGGAGACGTTTCCGAATTTGTACCTAAAGCGATAGTTGAAGATATAATAAAAAGAATACGCGGAAAGGATGGTCATAAATGAACATAAAGGGTTTGCTCGACAAGATAGAGGATACGGTCAGCAGCGGAAGTAAAATACCGCTCTCAAACAAAGTCGCTGTGGAAGGCGATATCATTCTGCAATGCATTGAGGATATCAGATACGACCTGCCTATCGAAATAGAAAAGGCGAAGGAAACTCAGGCTAACCGCACGGAGATACTCACAAGAGCCAACAATGAGGCTTCCGATATCGTCAGAAAGGCCCAGGAGCAGTCCGACGATATGCTCGAAAAGGCGAAGAATATGGCGGAGGGCATCAACGCCGCCGCCGAGGAAAAGGCCAAGACCACTCTCCAGACCGCTTCGGACAGAGCTCAGCAGATGATCGAGACCTCCGAAATCACGAGAAGGGCGCAGGAGTATTCGGACAGGACCCATTCACGCGCGTCTGCCGAGGCTGATAAAATCGTCGGCAACGCAAAGAGCGAGGCTGAGTCCATAATCAACGACGCAAAGAACAGAGCAGCGGAGATCATGGAAAAATCCAAAAAATGGTCTGACGAAATAAGAGCCGGCGCGACGGAATATGTTGAGAATATTCTCAAAAACAGCGATGAGGTACTCTCCTCCAACATCGGTGAGATCCGCAAGGCGCGCAAAAATCTTTTCGGAGACAGAGGCTGATAATTATTTGAATTCCGTCACTTCCCGTGGCGGTTTTTTTTAGGGAGCGTTTTGTTATGAAAAAGCAGTGTGATACGTGCTTCAAAAGATTTGAGGTCGTGCGTGACGTCAATATACCCATTTCTCCGGATAAGACCGCTCCGGGCGACCATATATACTGCCCATGGTGCGGCGCGGAGAACGGCATTGTGGAAAAGGGCTCTCTCCTGAGCGTCAAAAAAACGAATTCGGAGTGTGAGTTCTGATGAAGGAAATGATCAAGGCTTACTTTGAAAGCAAACTCGACGCCATGCTCGACGATATTGCCGAGCTTGTGGCCATTCCGAGCGTGGCGGACATGGCGGAGCCGGGCAAGCCGTTCGGCAGGGAGCCATACCGTGCGCTTGAGACTGCTCTCGCCATGGCGGAGGGCTTCGGACTGAAAACAAAGAATTACGACGGCTATGTCGGCGCGGTCGACCTGAATGACGGGGAGACTAAGCTTGCGATATTCGCTCACCTTGACGTTGTTCCCGCCGGGGATGGCTGGCACAGCGACCCTTTCCGTATGATAAGAGACGGCGACAGGATCATCGGCAGGGGCACAAGCGACGACAAGGGCGCGGCTGTAGCGGCTCTGTATGCCTTGAGAGCAATCAAGGATCTGAATATACCTGTTAAAAAGAACTGCCGCCTTGTGCTCGGTACGAACGAGGAGTGCGGAAGCGGCGATCTCGATTATTATTTCTCTGTTGAGTCCGCGCCGCCATGTTCCTTTACGCCGGACTCGGAATTTCCCGTTACAAACGGTGAGATGGGCAGGTATACAAAGCATTTTTACGCAGATATAGACCTCGGAGCAGAGGAGAGAAGCATCATCGGCATCAAAGCAGGCGAAGCTCCGAATGCAGTCCCTGCCATCGCTGAGGCGGCAGTCAGGGGCGTAGGCGACGATGAGCTGAACAGGGCGGCTGAGCTTGCCGCGTTTACCGGCGCCTCTTTCAGCATCGGGGACGGCAGGATAGTCTGCACCGGACGCTCCGCCCACGCTTCAACGCCGCAGAAAGGGATAAACCCGATAACGGCTCTGTTTGAGCTGTTGTCTCACGTCGGCTTCGGCGGAAAGACTGATAAGCTTGTGTCCGCCATGGCGTCAATGTTCCCTCACGGCGCGTTTCACGGTCAGAGTCTGGGCGTGGATATGGAGGATGAGCTGGGCAGGCTCACGCTGTCGCTCGATATGATCTCCTTTGACGGTTCGCATTTTGACGGCTGCTTCGATACAAGGACCCCTATGTCGGCGAACGAGGAGAACTGCTCCCGTGTGATAGCCGCCGCTCTGAAGGCGAACGGCTTCACCGTTGAAGATACTCAGATGGTAAAGCCGCATTATGTTGACAGCGATTCCGATTTTATAAGGACTCTGCTTAAAAACTATGAGTTGTTCAGCGGTGACCGGGGCGAGTGCCTGTGCACGGGCGGAGGCACATATGTTCACGAAATCGAGGGCGGCGTCGCCTTCGGCGCGATAAGCCGCGGTACGGACACGAATATGCACGGAGCCGACGAATTTATGCTGATCCGGGATATTTTGATGTCTGCGGAGATCTTTACAAGTGTTATAGCCGAAATGTGCGGCTGACCGCGCGCGACGGCGATCCGATTTTTTTACGGAGGCTCATATGAACGAAAGGTTTTCAGAATTCAGAGACAAATATAAAACATTTTCATACAACGGCTATACTGTCGAAAAAAATGACGGCAGTATAGATATTTCATTTGACTTTGAGATAGACGGGCTGTGTTCATTCAAGCCCGCTACAAGGATAATGACAGGCAATCTGGACCTGATAAACAGGTTTGACAGCGCAACGGCGAAAAGGATAGTCTTCTCCCTCGGAATGGTCGAGGCTGTCAGCTATTGGAAGGCCTCCTGTGCGCCGGTAATGCTCGTCAGGTGCGGCAGGCTTTCGGACTCCGACAGGCAGTGGTGGAAAAAGCTCTATTACAACGGCCTCGGTGAGTTCTTTTACAGAAACTCTATCGACGTTTCCTTTGAAGATTTTGTGGATATCCGGTGCGACTGCCCAGAGCCAGACGGCGTTGAGACGGAGTTCAAAAGCTCAGGCATCAACATAATACCGGTCGGCGGAGGCAAGGACTCCAACGTCACGATGGAGCTGCTGAAAAGCGAGCACGACCGTAACCTCTGCTTTACGGTGAACGATCAGGGGGCAAGAACGGAATCCGCCGCGGCCGCCGGCTACGGCGAGGACAGGACGATCAAAACTTACCGCACTATCGATCCAGGGCTGCTTGAGCTCAACGCGCGCGGCTTCCTCAACGGGCACACGCCGTTTTCCGCGATAGTCGCCTTCCTCGGCTATTACTGCGCCTATCTTGTCGGAGCCGAAAACATCGTTCTCTCCAATGAGGCGAGCGCGAACGAGGCGAACATAAACGGGACTCAGATCAATCATCAGTATTCAAAATCCTATGAGTTTGAATGTGATTTCAATGCATATACCGCTGAGCATTTCAAGACCGGCGTCAAATATTTCAGCCTGCTCAGAGCCTTCAACGAGCTGCAGATAGCAAAGTTCTTTGCCGCCTGCCCCAAGTATCACAGGGTTTTCAAGAGCTGCAACGCGGGGAGCAAGAAAAATATCTGGTGCGGAGAATGCGCCAAATGCCTGTTTGTATTTATCATTCTGTCTCCTTTCCTGTCCTCAAAGGAGCTTACGGAGATTTTCGGCTGTAATATGCTCGACAAGAGCAGTATGAAA
>JAFSXA010000251.1 GCA_017450135.1 Clostridia bacterium
ACGGGATCATCGGCGCAGGCGACCTTGTGGCGTACATACTCTACGTTTCCACGCTGATAGCGACGATCCGGAGAATAGTGGAATTTACCGAGCAGTTCCAGCGCGGCATGACCGGCATCGAAAGATTCTACGAGATAATGGACACGCCCATAGAAATCAAGGACGCGCCCGGCGCGAAGGAGCTTGTTCTCGGCGAGGGCGGTATAGAATTCTCGCACGTTTACTTTGAATATCCCGACGATCACAACCGCGTTCTGCGTGATTTCAGCCTGAAAATCGATCCCGGCGAAAACCTTGCCATTGTCGGCTCTTCGGGCGGCGGAAAGACCACGCTGTGCAACCTCATACCCCGGTTTTACGATATAAACAGCGGCTCTATAAGCATCGACGGACAGGACATCAGCAAGGTCACTCTCAAAAGCCTGCGCAGCGTTATTGGCATAGTCCAGCAGGAAGTCTACCTTTTCAGCGGAACCGTGCGGCAGAATATTTCCTACGGCAAGCCCGGCGCGACCGACGAGGAAATACAGAGAGCCGCCGAGCTCGCAGGGGCTGACGAATTTATAAAAGACCTGCCCAACGGTCTTGACACCTACATCGGCGAACGCGGAGTCAAGCTCTCGGGCGGACAGAAGCAGCGCATATCAATAGCGCGTGTTTTCCTGAAGGATCCGCGCATCCTCATCCTTGACGAGGCGACCTCCGCGCTCGACAACGAGAGCGAACTGCTCGTGACCGAGAGCCTGCGCAAGCTCGCCGCCGGCAGAACGACCGTGACCATAGCACACAGGCTGACGACGATACAGAATGCCGACAGGATAATAGTCATGGACAAGGACGGAATACAGGAGGAGGGCACCCACGAATCCCTGCTCGCTGCTCAAGGAATGTATTACAAGCTCTGGAACAGAATGTCTGAAATATCCTGAATAAATAATATTGCCCCGTAACACCTGAAACCATACAAGTGTTACAGAGTAACAGGAGCGCGTTGCAAAAACAAAAGCAACGCGCTCTTTTTCAGTTTTATTCCAATTTCAGCACCGTGATAATTAATGCTTAATACAGATACTTCAAGAAGTCAAAACGTTCCTTTTTCTGAAGCCGGAGAATAATCGTAGCTTCGGCAACCGCCAGGAACAGCGTGACACAAAAATAGAGAAACGGATGTGCACCGGGATCTTGGATGCCGACGTGACGGCACAGAAATGCCCAGCCCTCACTCATCAACAGAAGATGCAGAAAATAAACCAGCGTGCTGTATCTGCGCAGAATTCCGTAAACAGGCCGCGGTTGCAGATTGGAGCCGATGCACACACGCAGTGTACCATAGGCACATAGGAACGTCAGCAACAAACGCGCATTTTCCCAAAATAGGGACTCGCGTCCATACGACATGATTCCGCATATCAGAATTGCGATCCACAGGACGGGACACAGCGCCTTTTCCCATTTCGGTACGGTATCGTCCGTCTGTGCGGCAAAATAGCCGAGGCAACAGCACAACAATCCCCTTTTCATCACGCTGTATACAATGGGCATTATCCCCTTCGGCGCGACCTGACCATACATAAAGAACCACAACAGCGTAATTGCGGCAAACGCCGCTGTTCCGATGCCCAGAATCACCCACTTGTTTTTCACAATGCGGCTTAGACCGAAAAGGATCGCAATCGAAAGGATAAGCGTGTTCATATACCAAAGGTGCGCAAAGGATGCGGTCCAAAAGAATTTCTTTATCAGTAAAAGGGATTCCCCGAAAATCGAACCAATCGTGATTTCACTGTAATACCCAGTGTGGTTTTTGACAAAAATGCACGGCAGATAGATGATTGTATACAGTAAGTACAGCACAAGCAGCCGTTTTTCGTATCGCAACCAAACCGTCACCGGACGCTCGGTTTCCCGACCGAGCTTGCGAAAAAACAAAAAGGACGCGGCGGCAAAGAAAAATGGGACAGCAACATCGCATAGCACGTTACTCAGCAGATAATTTGGGTAATCCTGCAAAAAAAGCGGTTTGTGAATGATTACAACCGCAACCGCCATAACCACTTTTGCGACGTCGATTGCGGGAAAGCTTCTTTGTTTGTAGATCATTGTTTTTCTTTCCTCTCTTAAATGTTGTACATTATTCCTATACCCTGCACCGCCTGTTTCCGATCGGAAAGACACACCTCGACCGTAATCTTATGCATAACGGAGCAAGTTAAACCATAAAGTGGAAGCTTAAGACCCGCTACGGATGGGTTGTTATCAATAAATGTGATGTAAAATGAAGGAACAAAGCAAAAGGACTTTTTCTGAATCTAATTGAGTTTATCCCTCCACCGTGACTATAACGGGTCTGTGATCGGAGAGAACGTCGGGGATAACTTGAGCCTCGGTCAGCCTGAGGTCGCGGCTGGCAAAAATATAATCTATTTTCTTTTTCGGCGCGTCGGACGGGAAGCTCATCTCACCGTTGAGAAGTCCGTCCGCGTCGTTCATTTTTTCGCGGATGGGAGGAAGAATCCTGCTGTCCGGCGTGACGTTAAAATCGCCCATCAACAGACAGCGCTCCGGCTCTATCAGACCCAGCACCGTTTCGAGGGCGTTCGCCTGCTCGTCCTCGTTCAGGCCGAAATGCGTCACCAGGAAGGTATAGCCGGCGATCCTTGCGCGGAGCACGCACCGCGGCTCGTAATACTGATCGCCGTTGCGCACCTCAGGATAAGGGATCGGAAACACGCGCGCCTCATCTATCGGCAGGCGCGAAACGATAGCGTTGCCGAAGGGATCCCTGCCGTCGTCCATAAAGGCGAATGCAAAATAGCAGTGCCAGCCAAGCTCGGCGGCAAGCTTTTCAGCCTGCGCTCCGTAGAGGCGGCTCGCTCCGTAAACCTCGTTGAGCCCGACAACGTCCGCGCCCGTGCGGCGGATAAGCTCGGCAAAGCCCTTGTAATCTATCTCGCCGGTATTGAGGTTTAAAAAATGCAGAACATTGTACGTCATTACCCTGAGCTTCATTTGGCAGCTCCTTTCGCGCCGATCAGTTTGAGCTGTATTTTGTCGCAAAGCTTGTTGTAGCCGGTGTATTTTTTGATTAGATCTATCACTATCGAAAGCGCGATCGAGAGCGCAAGCAGCACAAGGAAAACCGCCCACGAATACTTCATCCCGTAGATGAAATCCTTGAGGAAATATGCGCGCAGGATCGTGTGCGACATAAAGATGTTCATCGAGTGTTTGCCGAGGAACTGCAGAGCCTGACGTATGCCCGGGATCTCCGCGATAACTGTATAGCAGTAAATTATGACGAGGAACGGGATGAGGCCGTCGCGGATATAGCTTATCCTCCAGTCGAGATATCTGCGGATGTAGACGCACCAGACCATAACGGCGGAATACAGCGCAAGCTTTATCACGTAATCGACCGCTCTGCTCTTTTTGACAAAGCGGAACTCCTTTATCTTCGGCAGAACGTTTTTGTCCGCGCACAGCATACCGAGCTCGAGCGTGAACAAATAGCGTATCATATCATAATTCAGGATATCGTCTTTCGCGGCCGTCTTGACGATATTCGTCACAAGGAAGGTCAGCACAAAAACCGGGATTATGCCGAATTTTTTATAGAATTTATATAGCGGCGGCATGATGCAGATGATGATCAGCGCAAGGCTCATATACCACCAGGTGCCTATCAGGGTCGGTGTGCCGAAGAGCTCCGCAAGCCCCAAAAAATCGAACAGCACGTTGAACGCCGTGTTTGAGATCGTTCCGCCGGAATAGACCGAGAGCATGGACGGGTCGATCACAGCCGCGGATATTATGCAGAGGATGAAGATTATCCAAAAGCCCGACATCAGCGAGAACGAGCGGCGCCTGACCTGCCTGGCGTAATCGCCCGCTTTTTTAGGCTCGATTTTTTCCAGACTCTTGGCAATTCCGAAGCCCGAAAGGAACACGAAAACCGCCACGCAGATTTTGAAGAAAGATGCTACGGTTATGGTCTGCGCCTCGGTCAGCGGGAAAAAGTTTATCTCGTAGCCCGCGTAGCGCGACGCGCTCTCAAAGCAATGATGCAGGAGCATCATCAGTATTGCCGCGCCCTTGACAAGCAGTGTATCTTTTTTTGTGAACTGCATTGGATCACTTCGCTTCTGATAATTTTTTATCCTGTTCCGTAACAAATTTATAAAGATTTTCGGCGCAGTTTCCGTCAAATTTAAAATAGAAATCCGCCATTCTCTTCGCGTATATTTCCTCACAGCGGAAATCGGAGGACACCATCTGCGCCAGGTGCTCCGCCGCCTTTTCGGGGTCGGTAAACATCTTGCCGAACGCCTTGTCAAACGGCAGGTCGAGATCGCGGTAATGGTTCATTCCCGATTTGAACTGCGGATAATCGGGGACAAAATACATTATGGGTCTTTCAAGATATGCGAAATCAAAAACGTAGGACGAGAAGTCCGTGACAAACGCCTTGTAATCCGCAACGTCCACGTCGTGATGCACCATGTTGACGTAATCGCAGTCAATGTCGAAAAGCCCGGTCATCGACGAGAGGATCGGGTGCAGCTTGATGTCAAGGTAGACGCCGTGCTCCTCAAGACATCTGTGCAGCTCCTTGTTCGAAAGGAACGCGAGGAAGTTTTTATAGTAATCCGACTTCATTATCTTTTCGGTATTCACCTTCCAGTTGGACGCCTTAATCTCAGTCGTGATATAGCGTCTCCAGGACGGCGCAAAAAGAATACGGTCCATCGGCTTATGGTTCTTGTCGATATAATCGTAGCGCGCCATGCCGGTGGGTATGAGATTTTCCTCTTTATATGCATAATTCTGCGTATAGTTCTCTATCTCGAACGGTGAGGAAACGACTATCTCCTCCGCCTGACTGCGCTCCTCGGAATTGTTGAGCCTGAGCGCCGCGTGGAGAACACCGTGCTGGAGATATATCGTGCGCATCCTCATGAGATCCTCGAAGAAGAGATACTTCTGCTTTGCCGAGTCAAACGGATTGACCGGCGCAAGGCCGTAGTACGCGGTGAATATCCTCTCCGCGCAGACGAACAGCAGCTTGTGCTCCTGCGAGCCGAACTTTACCAGATGCTTTTTCTGTTCCGGAGTGAAGACGGAATCGAGGTCCTCATATTCATGAGTCAACACATAGTACCTCTCGATACCGTCGTCATGCTTCAGGTCATTGGCAAACTGGAAATAGCCGTTGTCCTTTTCCACGGAATAGAAATCGTAATAGAGCCATATCCTGTGCTGCTTTCTGTATTTCACCGATTTGAGCCTGAGCATGGCTATGTGCGGATGGCGCAGGAACGGCACAGTGTGCAGATAATCGAGCCTGTCCGTTTTGTCTGGGCTCGACGGCTTTATCGAAAGATAATTCTTCTTGTTTTTTATCATATAGCCGCCGCGGGATATCGTCTTGCAATGCTTGCCGAAGCCGGAATACTGCATGAACCAGAAGTGGCTGCTGTATTTTTGGTTCCTGATCCTTACGGCGAAACTCACCTTGTTATTCTCCGCGATATCGCAGGAATAGTGGAAGGCCGGGAAAAT
>JAFSXA010000252.1 GCA_017450135.1 Clostridia bacterium
GCAGTGGGCGGTGACCCTGACCTTGGACGCCGCATACACAAGATCCATATTCGACATAAGCTTGCACACGCCGGCTATGACCTCGCTGGTAAGTCCGCGCGAAAGGTGGCGGATATTCCGCTCAGTCGTATCGTGGGACAGGATATACTCCCTGAGCTCGGCAAGAGTCCAGTTCTTTATCCCTTCATATATAGGCTCACTGACAGCGTCCTGAATGATCCTCGTAACGTCGTCCTGCTCATAGGGCACGACCGGATTCTCCCTGAGGTCGCTGACAAGCAGATTCGAGAGTACCTCCTTGGCGGCTATCCTTTCGGTACCGCTCTCTGCGGCTATACCGGCAAGCACGTCGCCTGACTTTTCCTCATTGGCCTTGGCGAGCACATCCTTGACGTCTTTAAATTGATAGGTTTTTCCGAGAAGAACGGTTTTTAATCTCAATTAACTTCCTCCCATTCCTTACAGATCATCCGAAAATAAGAGTTTTGACAACTACCGGTATGACGACTCCGTTCATGAGCGGCCTGCCCATATCAACAAAATCGCCGTCCTCAACGCTCACGCTGTCGACAGACACCACCTTGCGCCCGGGGAACAGACGGATTATCGCCTGGCCGAGAGCCTTCGCTATATCGGTCTGAGTTATGATGAGCAGAGGCTTGTCCGGCTGCAGAGCCGAGTCCATGCCTCCGCCTATCGCCTGAGCCATGAGCTTTATTTCATCGTAGGTCGGGTTCGACGCGCCCCTGAGGGCGAGTATCAGCAGATCGGAATCGGACTGGGAAAGAAACCAGCCGACCTTATCCCCGATAAAGTCCGAATTGCCCTTAAGCGCCTGAGCCTCCTCCGAGGCGGCGAGCTTGAGCACCGGTATATTTTTCAGCGGAAGGATATCCCGCGAATAAGCTATCGTACTGCCTGAGATCGAGGTGGTGTAGGTCCCTGCGCCGACAACCGTAGCCCTGATCGTCTCCTTTGGCGGTATCAGACGGAAATCCGAATAGAGCCTGCCGGCTCTGATCGCCTCCCCCAGCAGCACGCCTATATCCCCGTAACGCAGATATTCGCCGCCTGCGGTGTATATGCAGTCCGCGACTCCGCCGGAAAAGCAAACGGCTCTGATCGGCTTTTCTATCGTCAGCGCCGAGCTTCCGCCCGTGACCGCGCTCTCGTAAGCCTCCGACCTCTCGGCAAGGCCGAGCGCCTGCTCGAGTACCGCCGCCATCTCGCCGCACAGCCTTTTAAGCGCGCCGACGTCGGTCGTTTTGCCCTCCTCGATATCAAGTCCGAGTCTGTCGGAAATGCGCTTTGCAGAAGGGCTGATATAAGTAACGCGGTAATTATTGTCAAGCTTTACAAGCCTGCCGCCGATATCGAGGCAGCCCTTGGCAATGACCTTGCCGCAGTCGAAAATAACTATGTTGGTGGTTCCTCCGCCTATGTCGAGGTTCGCCGCGACGCAGGCGTTATCGTCGGAATAGCTCTGCGCCCCGCTGCCCTTGCCGGCGATGACGGATTCAAGATCCGGCCCGGCGGTGGAGACAACGAATTCCCCCGCAAGATCACTGAGCTTTTCAAGCACGAGAGCTGAGTTTTCCTTCCTTGCGCTCTCGCCCGTGATTATAACGGCGCCCGTCTGAGTATCGGACGGGGAGAAGCCGGCCTTGCTGAATTCGCCGGAAACTATGTCCCTGACGGCGTCCCCGTCGATGAGATAGGAATTTTTAAGCGGA
>JAFSXA010000029.1 GCA_017450135.1 Clostridia bacterium
CAGCGCTATGGACGCCGATGAGGATTATGAACTGCCGCGGCCGCTGAGGATAGGGGATCAGGTAGTCATAGCGGATATAGGCAATGAGGCCACCGTCGTGGAGCTAAAGGACCGCAAGGGTCTTGTCACCGTGCAGATGGGGACGATGAGGACGAGAGTCAAGGAGGAGGATCTCCGCCTTCTTGAAAAGCAGACCGTTCAGAGCCCCAAACGCAGTGTAAATACCGCAAGGATGGAGAGCCGCATGAATATGTCGGCGAATACGAGCCTTGATATCAGGGGCAACACGGTCGACGAGGGGCTTATCGAGCTTGACCGCTATATCGACCATGCGCTTAGAATGGGAATATCCGAATTCACCGTTATTCACGGCAAGGGTACGGGAGCTCTGCGCTCCGCCGTCAGAGAGTACCTCAAAAAGAGCCCGTATGTTAAATCGTACAGGCTCGGCACCTTCGGCGAGGGTGAGGACGGAGTCAGCATAGTTACACTGAAATAATGCGGAGGAGCTGAGCTTATGAAGGATTTGATCGTGATAGGCTCCGGAGGCCTCGGCAGGGAGACCGTATGGACAGCCGAAAGGATGAACGCCGCTGAGCCGGAGTGGAACATATTAGGCTTTCTTGACGACAATATCCAGATCCGCGGCAGGACCGTCGACGGATACAAGGTCATCGGCACGGTGTCCGACGCGGTGAAATATCCCGACGCGTACTTTGTTGTGGCGATCGGAAGCGCGAGGATAAGACGTCTGATAGTAGAAAAGCTGTCGGGACTCTGCGAGGTTAAATACGCTACCCTTATCGACCCCGCCGCCGTGATCTGCCGCGAGAGGGTGAAGATAGGCGAGGGCTGTATCATCTGCGCCAACACCTATATTACTCTCGATATCGCAATAGGAGATCACGTTTACATAGGAGGCAACGGAACGGTCGGTCACGACGCCGTGATAGAGGACTTTGTGACGCTGTATCCCGGAGTCAACGTATCCGGCACTACCAAGATAGGCACGGGCAGCGAGCTCGGGACGGGCACGCAGATAATCCAGGGTCTTTCCGTCGGGAGGAATACGATCGTCGGCGCAGGCTCCGTTATCGTGCGCAACCTGCCGTCTGACTGCACTGCGGTCGGCGTTCCGGCAAAGCCGATAAAGCTGCATTCTGAAAAAATATAATCAAAGCCACCGCACTCAGTGCGGTGGCTTTGATTATTTGAATTCCTTGCCTTCCGAGGTTATCAGCTTCTTTCGCGCGACGGCGATGTATTTGTGATACACGCCCGTGTGCTTTTCAAGGGCTTCGATCAGCAGATTAGGGTTGAGGTTGTTCGTGTTTCCTGCGGCTAAAACAGCCTGGATATTCACGACATCGCCGGTGTGGGTGAGCTTGATATCGTAAATGAAGCTCTTGAGGTCAACCTGCTTCATGACCTTTCTGTGACCCTTTTTGCCGGGCTTTTCGGCGATTATCTCATCCTTTTCAAGCAGAGCTTCGCTGTCTGCGGCAAAGTTTGCGGCGCCGACTTCGGAATCAAAGGTGAGCTTGATGAAATATCTTGCGCTCTCGATCAGATTGGAGTTGAAAACCGGCTCGGCTGCGGACAGTATCCTTATACCCTCCGGCAGTACGGCGTTGAGCCTTTCCGCGATCTCGCTGTCGGTGATATCGCCCTCAACTCTGATATCCATGAACTCGCAGTCGCTCTCCATGCCGAGGGACAGAGGCAGCGCAAAGGAGATGTACGGATGGGGATTGAAGCCCTCCGTATACCACATCGGGAGCCTCGCTCTGCGCACAGCGCGGGACATCATCCGGTTGACGTCGAGGTGGGAGATATAGATCGCCCGTCCGCTTTTGGAAAAATTAAGCCTTACAGAGCGCATCGCATTTACCTCCGTTGAGCCTGTTGGCTCCGCATCCGGCGCACTTGATCCTGCAGTGGGGAGTGGTCGTGTTTTCGTGCGCCTTTTTGTTCTCGTTTATCAAAAACTGCTTGCTCACTCCGTAATCGAGGTGATCCCACGGGAGCACCTCGTCATATTCGCGGCGGCGATTTGCGTAGAAGGAGGGGTCGCGTCCGCATTCCTCAAACGCCTCGAGCCATTTGTCAAATTTGAACTGGTCGTCCCAGCTGTCGAATTTACACCCCTTTTTCCACGCCAGCTCTATAACGTCGGACAGCCGTCTGTCTCCGCGCGCAAGAACTCCCTCAAGGAAGCTCGTCTGAGTGGGATGGGTCGAAATGCGTATCTTTTTGGTAGTCACGCTGCCGTACAGTTGCTCCTGCTTTTTTTCAAGCTCAGCCATTGTGTCCTGCGGCTCCCATTGAAAGGGCGTGAACGGCTTCGGAACAAAGGAGGACGCGCTGATGCTCACCTGAACGCCCTTGCCCTTGGGCTTGTCCGGATTGCGGTAGAATTCGTCGACCACCTTTTGGCCGAGCGCGGCTATTCCCTCAACGTCCTCGAGCGTTTCCGTCGGCAGACCTATCATGAAATAGAGCTTGACCGCCGTCCAGCCTCCGGAAAAGGCTCTGCGAGCCGTGCGCATGATCTCGTCCTCGGTCACGTTTTTGTTGATGGCGTCGCGCAGTCTCTGCGTACCGGCCTCGGGGGCAAAGGTGAGTCCGCTGCGGCGGACCTGCTGCAGCTTCTTCATCAGCTCGTCGGGGAAATTGTCTGCCCTGAGCGACGGCAGAGCTATGTTTATCTTTTCATCCACCGTCCATTCGAGCATGGAATTGAGCAGCTGCTGTATCTGCGTGTAGTCGCTTGTACTCAGCGAGCACAGGGATATTTCGTCATAGCCCGAGGTATCGCAGAGGACGCGGCTCTGCTCCTCGGCCACCTTTGCGGATTTTTCACGGATAGGTCTGTATATGAAGCCCGCCTGGCAGAAGCGGCAGCCGCGGATGCAGCCGCGGAAAATTTCCGCCGTCACCCTGTCGTGCACTATTTCAATAGAGGGCACAATGAATTTGTCCGGATAAAACGCCTTGTCCATATCGGCGACCACGGCTTTTTCCGCCTTTTCGGGAGCCGTCTGATTAGCCGTCACACTTTTGACCGTGCCGTCCGTATTATACTCAACGTCGTAGAACGCAGGAACATAGAAGCCCTTGTACCCTGCGATATCGCGCAGAAATTCGAGCTTTGAGGAGCCGAGCGCCTTATGCTTTTTCATAAGGTCTATCATTATGTTCGTGGTATCCTCACCGTCGCCGAGCATGAAAAGATCGATGAAATCAGCCATCGGCTCGGCGTTGCACGCACACGGTCCGCCTGCGACAACAAGCGGCGTCAGGCCGTGCCTGTCCGCCGACCGCAGAGGGACTCCGGCGAGGTCGAGCATATTCAGCACGTTGGTGTAGCTCAGCTCGTATTGGAGCGTAAAGCCGATTATATCAAAATCCTTTACGCTGTCTCCGCTCTCAAGCGCCCAGAGAGGTATCTTCTTTTCGCGCATTATTGCCTCCATGTCGACGGCAGGGGCAAATACGCGTTCGCACCAGGCGTC
>JAFSXA010000253.1 GCA_017450135.1 Clostridia bacterium
ATTAACTGCGCTTTTTGCTTCATCTGACGAAAAAATCTCTACGCAATCTGAACGCGTCGAACATTCAGAGGCTCCCTTATGGTTAATTTAAAAATCCTCATGCATTCATCTTGCTTGATTTTTTACCGTCATATCTTGCAAAAAAATCAAATACCTCTTTTGGTTTTTGAAAACATATGATATAATATAAGTATCAACAGAGCTTATTTCACAGCATAAAACGTAACGGGGAGGTATCGTTATGAGTATCAAAGTTATAACAGTCAGCAGGGAATTCGGCAGCGGCGGCAGAACCATTGGCAGGCTTGTGGCGGAGAGGCTCGGCTGGAGCTTCTATGACCGGGAGATCGTCAATGCCGTTGCACAGAAAAGCGGATTCGCGGAAAAGTTCATTGAAGAGAACGGCGAGTACGCCAACGTAAATTCGAGCCTTTTGTTCAATCTGTCTGTCGGAGCCGGGGCGGAAAACGGCGTTCTCTCCCTCTATGACGAAATATTCAACGCGCAGAGCCAGATAATCAGGGACGCCGCCGAGAAGGGCAACTGCGTTATCGTGGGCCGTTGCGCCGACTTTATACTCTCCGACAGGGACGACTGCCTCAACGTATTCATCTATTCCGATACGGAGAGCAGAAAGAAGAGGATAATAGAGGTCTACGGCGAGAACAACAAGCCGATAGAAAAACGTATCCGCGACAAGGATAAGCGCAGAAAGGTCTATTACAAAAGCTTTACCGGCGGTAAGTGGGGCGAGATGAAGAATTATCATCTTGCAATGGACAGCGGCAGGATCGGCTTGGAAAAATGCGCCGATATGATAGTGGAAGCAGTTAAATAACCTTTTTAATCAAGGATCAGGGCACCGGATCAACTCCGATGCCCTGAATTGTTTTTGCTTTTTATATCCTGTTATCGGTAGATGCTGTTATAGAGTGACTCAAAAGCCTCTATCGTCGAGGAACCCGCCTTGTCGCCGGTGGCGACGATCTCCTCGTTGACGCCGGAGAGGATGCTTCTGTAATCGTTGTCCTCGAGGATATAGCCGATCTGATCGTTTGTGAGGCCGAATACAAGGAGCTCCTTGTCCTTGGGGATAATGTCGCAGAAGGAGGGATAGTCGAAATCCTTGCCGTTCCACGCCTCTGAGGCGTCAAGGTATCCGCCGTATGCGATCGCCGGTTCAAGCTCGCCGGGTATTATCGCAACCGCAAGCTTTTGACCTATTTCCATATAACCCAATTCGGTGGCGACCTCAAGCTGAGTGTCCTTCTCGTCGAGGGAAACGACAGTGTTTGTGAGTGCGCCGAGCTTGCCGGCAAATTCAAGGATCTGATTGCTTATCGGTACATAGTATACCGCGTGCCTGACGTTGAGAAGCGGCTCAACCTCCGTCTCGGGTGCGTCTGAGTTTATCAGAAGCTCGCCGAGCGCCTTGCCGTATACCCTGAGCCTTTCGAGCCTCGGCATCTCGTCGGGTGTGTTGAGAGGATCGTTATCGGCGGTTATTGCCAGCTCGGCGCCTTGAATCTGAATAAAGTTGGCGTCTGCCTGCTCGTTGATGACCTTTTCCATATAGTAAGGATAGTCGCCGGTGACGTCGGTCTGGGCTGCTCCGTTGCCCACGCAGTGGATGGCAAAGTTGCAGATCCAGGTCTCTCTGTCGCCGTTGTCGGGGACGAAGCGCAGACGGTGGATAAGCTCATCGTATATCAGAGGTTCTCTTTTGTCATAGATATACTGGCTTGCATTTGTCTCAGAATAATACATCTTACCCTCTGTCATAGAGGCCACGGCGTCCTTGACCGACTTGACGGTAACGTCATAAAGATGGTTCATGAAGCTCTCGTTGAGACCGTTGAGAAGCTTGAAATCGGTGTTAAGCTTTTTGTTGGCGATGAGTATTGCGGGGTTTGCAAGAACCATTTTCACCAGATCGCCGTTCATGCCGAAGGTGTCCACGCAGGAATGCTGGTGAAGCACGGAAATGTTGATGCTGACTATGTTGTTTGCCTTGGCAAAATCCGCGAGCATGGAGCGTATGATATTTACCTGAGTGTTGGAAATACCGAAGCCGTCGAGCACTGCGAATACGACCGTTCCGCGGCCGCTGTTGTCGCTCAGGGCGATTGTGCGGACACGCTGATCGTCATAGATCGCCGTTGCGGCCTTTGACTCGGGGAAGGAGAGACTTCCGCCGACGTAGTGCTTTCCGTCAAGCTCGTCACCGGTTTGCAGGGAGCCGCTTGCATAGCCGAGCTTCCAAACTGCATTTGAAGCAGGCTGTGTGAGGAACTCGTCCATGCCCTCATAGAACTGTTCATTCTTATATGCGGCCTTGTCTTCAAAATCGACCGACGGGATATGCCGGTTGATGGCCTTGAGAAGCACGTCGATGATCGTATCCGCAAGCTTGTAGAGAAGCTTTACAAGATAGTTCTGTATCTCGGGCCATGAGGTGGGTATCCTGATACCGTTCAGAGCGGAGAGCAGATCCGCCGGGGACGGAGTCCCGATCGCCTTCTCCTCAGCGACGCTCTGCACTGCGGGGGCGGCGGTATCTCCGGCAAAAGCGTTGGCGCTGAACGCGGCAAAGCCTACCGAGAAAACCATAATGGCTGAAAGAAGAACCGATATGATTTTTTTCATAATTAACAATCCTCCATAATATAATTTAATATAATTATACCATATGTTATCATGATTTGCAATAAAAAGATTTGAACGGCGGTGTTTTTTATGGGCTGCAGTATTGCTGATCTCAGAAGCAAGGAGGTAATTTGCAGGAATGACGGGACGAAGCTCGGGAACGTCGACGATGTGGAGATAGATATCTGCACGGGCAAGGTCGATTCGATAATAATCTACGGCAGGGGAAGATTCCTCGGTATAGCGGGCAAGTGCTCGGACGTGCTGATCCCGTGGTGCGATATCGACGTCATAGGCGACGACACGATACTTGTCAACTGCAGCGGCGTTCAGTCATGTGCGCCTGCGCCTAAGAGGAAGAAAAGCTTTTTCTGAGCTGTGAATAACGAATAAAGTTACAAAAAGTTACAAAAATTGTTAAAATGCCATAATTTCGCAACATTTATGTGTTATAAAGTACAAGGCTCACACCTTTGTTAAGAATTTATGGGAGGAATTACTGCAATGAAGAGAATATCAATAAGATTTAAATCCGCTGTATCCTGTTTGCTTGCTGTAGTTATACTCTTGGCCTGCGCTCCTCTCGGAGTCGGCTTCACAAAGGCCTCGGCTGCCGGAGTAAAGCAGCAGATATTTGATTTTATCACAACGGAAATGGGACTTAACTCAGCCGCTGCCTGCGGTATTCTTGCGAATATCGAGAAGGAGTCCGATTTCAATCCCAACCTCTACGGCGACGGCGGTACCAGCTACGGTATCTGCCAGTGGCACAATACAAGATTCACCGCTCTTAAGAACTATTGCCAGAAGCAGGGCTATTCCTGGACCTCGCTCAAGGGTCAGCTCAATTACCTGAAATATGAGCTTTACAACTGCAAGAGCGATACGGGCAACGTAATAAGCCACCTCAACGTACCCAACACAGCCAACGGCGCTTACACTGCAGGCTACAACTGGTGCTACTATTTTGAGAGACCCGCCAATAAAGAGGCAAAGTCGCAGTCACGCGGCAACCTGGCGAAGAATACATACTGGCCCGTGTTCAAGATCGAATTCAACCTCGGCGACGTCAACAGCGACGGCAACGTTAATTCTACCGACGCGCTCCTGGTAATTGAATTCTCAGTCGGCAAGAGGACACTTAATGATACTCAGAAAAAAGCCGGAGATACCAACAGTGACGGCAAGATCAACTCCAGAGATGCTCTGATAATCCTCCAGGCCTCGACCGGTAAAGAAGATCAGTATTGATAATTTGACGAAAAATTTCTAAGCAATCTGAACGCGTCGAATATTCAGATGTTCCCGATATTCGATATTAAATACGGCAGCGGATCCGGTTCGCTGCCGTTTGGAATCTTTAGGCTTGATTAAGTTTTGAAAATGTGTTATTATTAACGGGATACAAGAAGGGAGGGATCGCGATGAAGCTTCAGGAATCAGGTGAGATGTATCTGGAAACTATTCTGATACTGTCAAACAAAAGTCCTCATGTGCGTTCGCTTGACGTGGCGGAATATATGGGCTTTTCCAAGCCGAGCGTGAGCAGGGCAGTGGGACTTCTTAAAAAAGGCGGATTTATAACAGTATCGACAGAGGGCTTCCTGCAGCTTACCGAGGAGGGCATGGCGGTAGCGGTAAAAATATATGAGCGCCATGTTATGATATCTGATTTTTTAGAGCGGATCGGAGTCGATAGAGAGACTGCCGTGGACGACGCCTGCAAGATTGAGCACGACATCAGCGAGACGTCCTTCGAGGCTCTCAAAAAGCATATTTACACCCTTAACGGCTGATATCGGAATCAAGTCAATAAAAAACAGAGTGTGGATTCAAGCTCCGCACTCTGTTTTTTCACGATCTTTTAAAAGCTATTTGGAAGCGTCTATTGCCTGAAGAACCTCG
>JAFSXA010000254.1 GCA_017450135.1 Clostridia bacterium
ATTCAATAAATCAAGCACTTTGCATTTGCAGGGTGCTTTTTTTATACATAAAATTCAGTTTGCCCGTATCTGAAACAACGGGGAACGGTTGTCCCACCGGAACAAAGGAGCAATATGTCAGAAGAATTGATTCCCTGACCCTCGAAAGCTTTGTGAATTATCACCAAAAACCGAGGGGAAAATTTTAATGATATTTTAAAATAATATTGGATTTGAGGTCGAATTTTTGATATAATTATACTAAATAATAGGGGGACTGTAAAAGTTCACCTGTCATATGCGGAAGGATCCTCGGATCGTTTTGCAAATAGAATTAAAAGGAGTTATATCATGGGATTAATTAAAGCCGGAATAGGCGCACTCGGCGGAACTCTTGCCGATCAGTGGAAAGAATTTTTCTATTGCGAATCACTTTCATCCGACGTACTGCTCACAAAGGGCGTAAAACAGACCACCTCACGTTCGACGAACACCAGGGGCAATGACAACGTCATTTCAAACGGCAGCGGGATCGCCGTTGCGGACGGTCAGTGCATGATCATCGTTGAGCAGGGCAAAATAGTTGAGTTCTGCGCGGAGCCCGGCGAGTTCACCTATAATTCGTCGAGTGAGCCGAGCATCTTTACGGGCAAGCTCGGGGACAGCATCAAGGAATCCTTCAAGATCCTCGGCAAACGCTTCACCCTCGGCGGCGATACCGGCAAGGCTCAGTACGTTTATTATTTCAACACCAAGGAGATCATGGACAACAAGTTCGGAACGGCTACTCCGATCTCGTTCCGCGTTGTCGACAGGAATATCAATCTTGATACGGATATGTCCCTTCGCTGCAACGGCGTGTTCTCATACCGTATCTCCGACCCGATCCGCTTCTATACCAACATATCCGGTAACGTCACCGACGAGTACAGGCGCGAGGAGATCGACACTCAGCTCAAGACCGAGTTCATCAGCAAGCTTCAGCCCGCTCTTGCCAAGCTTTCCGCGCTTGAGATCAGGCCGAACCAGCTGATCTCCCACACGACCGAGCTTGAGCAGGCGATGAACGAGATCCTCTCCGTTGACTGGGGAGAGAAGAGGGGCTTGCAGATTGTTAACGTGGCGTTCGGCACGGTCACCCTGACCGACGAGGACGCAAAGCTGCTCAAGGATCTCCAGACTGCGAGCAACCCCAGCCTTGCAGCCGCAAGACTTGCAGCCGCAAGGGCGCAGGCAATGACCGACGCCGCGAAAAACGAGGGCGGCGCGATGAACGGCTTTATCGGTATGGGCATGGCTATGAATTCGGGCGGCGGCGGCTCGGATCTGCAGAATCTCTACGCCATGGGCAACGCCATGAACAATGCTGCGCAGGCGGCTCAGCCTGCTGCGGACAGCTGGAAATGCTCATGCGGTACTGTCAATACGGGCAAATTCTGCCAGAACTGCGGCAGTCCCAAGCCGGCTCCCGCAGAGGGCTGGACCTGCGGGTGCGGCGCTGTCAATCAGGGCAAATTCTGCCAGAACTGCGGCAAGCCGAAGCCTGCCGGAGCGCCTCTGTACCGCTGCGACAAGTGCGGCTGGACGCCTGAGGATCCCCATAATCCGCCCAAATTCTGTCCGGAATGCGGCGACGTGTTCGATGAGAACGACAGAACATAACAGAGTATAACAGTATTAAACATATTGGTTTGTTTGAACGGCGCAATACCTCCGTTCAAACCGGCCGGACAGGAGAAAAACTATGCCTGAACTTCTTGATTATAAATGTCCGAACTGCGGCGGTGCGCTCGAATTCAACAGCTCGGATCAAAAGCTGAAGTGCCCTTATTGCGATTCGGAGATCGACGTCGCGGCCCTCAAGGAGATGGATACCGTGCTCGCCGGAGAACCCGACAGGATGGAATGGGACTCCATGCCGGATTCCGAGTGGTCCGATAGCGAGACCGATGGGATGAACGTTTACGCCTGCAATTCCTGCGGCGGAGAGATAATCGCCGATGAAACCACTGCGGCGACCTCCTGCCCGTATTGCGGCAATCCGGTCGTTATGAAATCCAGGTTTTCGGGCGATCTGCGTCCGGATCTTGTCATCCCGTTCAAGCTGAACAAGGAAGACGCTAAGAAGGCTCTTTTAAAGCACTACGAGGGCAAAAAACTGCTCCCGAAGATTTTTAAGGATAAAAACCACATCGACGAAATAAAGGGCGTGTACGTTCCGTTTTGGCTCTTTGATTCCGACGTTGACGCCGCCGTCAACTATGACGCGACCAACATAAGGACATGGAGGAGCGGGGACTACAATTATACCGAGACCAGCCATTACTCGATCTACCGCGAGGGAGTTATCGGGTTTGACAATATCCCTGTGGACGGCTCCACTAAGTTTGCGGATGAGCTTATGGAATCCATCGAGCCCTTCGATATGAAGGACGCCGTCGATTTCCAGACCGCGTACCTTGCAGGCTATTTGGCGGATAAATATGACGTTGACGCGCAGACGAGCATAGAGAGGGCGAACGGCAGGATAAAGAACAGCGTTGAAAGCTATTTCCAGACCACTGTTTCAGCCGCATATGAGTCTGTCACTCCGAGCTCGAGCAGCGTCAAAACCTCGAGCGGCAGGTCTAAATATGCCCTGCTTCCTGTTTGGCTGCTGAATACTACCTACAACGGGGAAAAATATACCTTTGCCATGAACGGGCAGACGGGTAAGCTCGTAGGCGATCTGCCGATAGATAAGGGCATTTTGAAAAAATACATAGTGCTGTCGGCGGCCGGCATTTTTGCCGCTGCCATGGGACTGCTCGGGTTCTTCTTCGGCCCGTATGCGTTTTAAGGAGGCGGTATCATGAAGCTTATCAGTAGAATCGCCGCTTTTGCCGCGGCACTTATCATAGCCCTTTCCTGCACCCTTGCGGCGTTTGCGGCTGACGACGATTTTGTGTATGACGAGACCTCCGGCAAGGTGCTCGGCAACTATGTTACGGTACTCAATGAGGACGCCGAGGCCTTTTATAAGAGCTTCGACGTCGGTATGTATTTTTATATCACGGACTCTTTGAACATTTCCGCCGACAAGGCGGCTGAGAATTACTGCGGCGAGTACTGCAGCGCGAAGAACGCGGTCGTGCTTGTCGTGGCGAACAGCGACGCCGGAGTCTTTTTAAAGGGCGATATTCCCGGAACAATTACAAAGGACGGCTGTATTGACGCCTACAAGAAGGGCTCCGATCCGGTGCGCGGAGTCAAGACATACTTTGCCTACGCTCAGGGCAAATACGCGGCCTCAGGCTCAAGCTCAGCGGCTGCGAGCACCCCCAAGGCGACCGGTATCGTCACTGACGCCGCCGGTTTGCTCACCGAGTCTGAGGTCTCCGTGCTCGAAAACAAGCTCAACACACTGAGCGATAAGCACTCGATGGATATCGCCGTTGTCACCACTCTCACTCTCAACGGCAAAACGCCGGAGGAATACGCAGACGATTTTTACGATTACAACGGTTTCGGCCGCGGCACAGCCAGGGACGGGGTCATCATGCTCGTCAGCATGGAGGATAATGACATTTGGATCAGCACCACCGGCTACGGCATCACAGCCTTCACCGACGCCGGTATTGACTACATTTACAGAAGCGTCAAGGACGATCTCCACAACGGGAACTATATGTCGGCTTTCAATACATATGCCGACATGGCCGATGATTTCATCACAAAGGCGAGGGATGGCTCTCCCGTTGACAGAAAGGATATTCCGAAAGAGGCTCAGTGGGGCAAATGGCTGGGTATCTCCGCGGTCATTGCCGTGATAGGCTCGATCATAGTCAGCTCAACACTCAAAGCCTCCATGAAGAGCGTACATTCTAAGCCCTACGCCTCCGAATACGTCAGGGAGGGGAGCTTCAGGATCGACAGGCAGTTCGACAATTTCCTGTATTCGACTGTCACCAGGGTCTACGATCCTCCCAGCGAGTCCTCGTCGTCGGGCGGAGGCAGCTCGACCCACACCTCCTCGTCGGGCACGACGCACGGAGGCGGCGGAGGAAAGTTCTGATTAGACCGTACTGCACGGTATATGAACTCTCCGAATTCAGCAAAAGGAATGATGTATTATGGAAAGTAAAACCTTTACCTTCGATTCATTGCCGAAAAGCGTAGATGAGCTTAAGGCTCTGCCGGAGTCCGCTCTGACCGATCCGTTTGAAGCGGCGGCTCTGACTGTGCTCGCGCTGTGCGAATATGAGGAAAACGCGGCGGCCTGTATAGATATGCTCAACCTTCTCAAAGGTCCGCAGCCGCTGAGCCCCTTCGAGGTGCAGTTTCTGCGCGACAGGCTTGTCGGCAAGAGCTATGTGCCGAGGTCGTATTTCAACGGCACGTCGCCTCAGAATAATTACGAGCCTCCGCGGCCGTACTCCCTGACCGTCTTTGACGGACCGTATTCCTATCAGGATCAGGGCTACGCCATGCTGTATCTCCGCTCGTCCGGTGCGGATTCCCAGCGCCAGATAAAGCTCAGAGCCAAGGGCGATCAGTGGTTCCTGTGGGAGAATTATCTGCTCCCGGATATCCGCAAGCCCGCCGGGCTCGACCCGTGGGCTTGATACACATGAGAAAACGCGGCCGCCGCTCCGTTGCCTACGGAGATGCAGCCGCGTTCTGTTCAGTATTGCTATTTTCGGCAGAAGATGGTATAATAAGTATCAAAGGAGATGGTTTGATATGTTTGATCAGCTTTCACGTCCTGAGAAGGGCGATACGGTAGCGACTATGACGACCAACAGAGGCACAATAAAAATCAAGCTCTGTGGGGATAAGTGTCCGAAAACGGTAGAGAATTTTATAAAGCACGCCGGGGACGGCTATTACGAGGGCGTGATATTCCACAGGGTCATAAATAATTTCATGATCCAGGGCGGCGATCCCACGGGTACCGGCCGCGGCGGCGAGAGCATCTGGGGCTCGTCCTTTGAGGATGAGTTCGACATCGATCTCCATAATCTCAGGGGCGCTCTTTCGATGGCGAACGCCGGTCCGAACACAAACGGGAGCCAGTTCTTCATTGTTCAGGCGGGGGTCGTTGACGGTAATCTCATGGGTCAGATGGAGATCATCGGTGAAAAGATGTTCCCGAAGTCCTGCATAGACGGCTATAAAAAGGTCGGCGGCACACCCTGGCTTGATTTCAAGCACACAGTCTTCGGCCAGGTGTACGAGGGCATGGACGTGGTCGATGAGATAGCCTCCACCCGCGTCGATATGCTGGACAAGCCCTTTGACGACGTAGTGATAGAAAAAATCGAAATATCGGAATACTGCTGAGATTGGGGTGATACGATGAAAACGATCGTAAAAATCGTTATTGCGATAGTGGTTGTTGCGCTTCTCGCATTCACCGCGTTTTATCTTGTGAATGCATACAACACCGGAAAGATAGGCAACAAGGCTGAAAAGGTATCGGAGAGCTTTGTTGATGAGATCAAAGGCTCGTGGCAGGGTCAATACTCGATCTCCGGCATCGAGTTCAAGGATGACGGCAGGATGACAGTGACTCTGCTCGGTATCTCCCTTGACGGAACCTATTCCGACAAGTACGACCTTGAGACCCAGAAGCACACCCTAACCATGACTTACAGCTCATCGATAGGCGTATCCGTCACGCGCAGCTTTACCGCAGGCGTGCAGGACGGCAAGCTGGAGCTCACCGACGTTCAGGCGCCGTCGATTTCAATGACCTATACAAGAGCGGGAGCCGCCGGAGCGGATAAGAGCGTGCAGGAACAGGAGACAACGACCTTGTCAGTCGCAGAGGCCACTACGATATACAATCCCGGCGCCGACGTCTTCAAGGCTTCGGTGCTCGGCAAGTGGGTCTCAACAACGGCTTCGACCTCAGGCTTCACCTTTGTTGATTCCTCAAAGGTGACGGTCACTCTTCTCGGAGTCTCCTATGACGGAACGTATTCGATCTCCGTGGATGAGGCCACAAACCGGTATGTGCTGAAGATAAATTACGTCAGCTTCGGCGAGATGAAGATCAGCAATTCCTATTATGCGTCCGTCGACGACAGCAACCTTACGCTGACGCAGATAGGAGCGGAGAGCATAAAGACGACCTACACCAAGTCCGCTTAGGTGACACTCACATTCAGCGAGAAAAATAGTAACATATCTGAATATTAACACAAGGCGCAGAGCTTTCTCGTTCTGCGCCTTGTGTTCAGTTCAGGATATATACCGAAAGATTGAGATACGCCGCGAAGGTCAGCCAGACCAGGTATGGTATCTGGAGCAGACCCGCGAGCCTGTTGACCCTGTAGAACATTACGGTCATCACAAGCACCAGCACCCACATGGCTAACAGCCATATGAAGGAAAAAAGATAGGCGTCAAGACTGAAAAAGAAGATCGGCCACATAAAATTCATCGCGAGCTGGATGGCATAGACTGTCAGCGGCTTCTTTGATTTTTCCGGTATTTTGCCGCCGTTGTAGATAAGATAGGCGGAGACTCCCATAAGAATATAGAGGACAGTCCACACTACCGGGAACAGCCACGCAGGCGGTGAGAGGGGAGGCTTTGTCACAGCCGCATACTCCCTGAAGCCGTCCGCTGTGATCAGCGAGGATATCCCTCCTGCCGCCAGTGGAACGGCGGCGCTGACGATCAGCTCTTTCCACCTGATGTTCGACGTTACGTTCATTTCATCACCACACCCTTCGTTATATTATATATACGAATGTGCGGTTATTATGCATATGATCAGCGGGCGACCTGTATATCGAACCAGAATTCCACACCCCCGTCGACATTGTTTACGCCGGTCTGCTGGGAATGTGCATCCTGTACCGCCTTGATTATGGAAAGACCGAGGCCGAAATGATTACCTGAGCGCAGTCTTGCTGAATCTCCGCGGTAAAAATTCATCCACATTGCTTCGAGCATATCGTCGGGTATATGATTACCGGTATTGAACACAAATATCCGGTAGGCAAACTCCATTTCCTCAAGCCTTATCCGTATTATCCTCCTGTCTCCTCCGATGTATGATATGGCATTTGAGAGCATATTGCTTATAACGAAGTTGAGATTGGACAGATCCGCCATTCCGTAGATGTCCTCGGTGACAAAGTTCTGCACCGTGATATCGTTGTCCTCGAAAAGCTTTTGTCGCTTCTGTATGTTTTCATTTATGAAATCGCGGATGGAAAAGCGCTCATAGTTCATGGAATTCTGATTGTACTTGACCGAAGACAGAGAGAGTATACCGGCGACCAGCTCATTCATCCTGTTGCATTCCTCAATTATTGTGTCGCAGTATTCTATAAGGGTGTCCTTGTCGTCAAGGATGAATTTTGCGCCCTCCGCGTAGCCCATGATGATCGCGATCGGCGTCTTGAGCTCATGCGAGATGCCGGCGTTCATGTTTTCCCTGAGCAGGCGGTCTGCCTCGCGCTGCTTGAGCTCGTCCGAGAGCACGGCTGAACGCTCCCTGAGCATCTCCTGCGTGGTTATCAGCGAGGAGTACATTTTGTTGATATTCTCTATGGTTTCGTCGGTCTCCGTCCGGAAATGCTTGTTGCGCCGCGGGATACGCAGCGATTTGTCGTTTGTGGTCGCCATCATTTTAGTCACGGTGTTTATTGTTCTGAGCGGACTCGTAACACCCGTGGTATAAAAATATATCGCGATACTGAGTACAATAAAGACAACAACCGTTATGACCTTTGATGATGTGCTGATCGCCTGAGAACGCGCCTCAATGATTTCATAGTCTGAGGCGACAATGAACAGGTACCTGCCGTAGCTGCTCTCCTTGGTCATCAGGAAATAGGACTTGCCTGTGGTTTCGTTAAGTGTTTTTCCAACCACGCAGCCGTCGTCATATTTAATTTTCGGTGTGAAGCTGTCCGCGCTGTAATTAACAAGCGGAACCGGCACGGTCTTGCTTGCCAGACCGGTGCCGGAGGCGTAATAGAGCTCCTGGATACTGCTGGCGTAAATCGTACGATCATATTCGGGATCGCCGTTTCTGCCGCTGCCGTAGACCTCAATGATGACTTTATTCTCTTTTTCGATATTCATAATCTCGGAAATTGCGCCGGACTTTTCAAGGTTCAGCTCCTCGAGGGCGCTGATGGATCTGCGGAAATCCGAGATCCTGTTTGTCTCGACCATGCCGGTGTAGAAATTTTGCGACGTTATCAGCACGAGCGAGAGGATAACAGCGAGTATCAACAGGAAGTTTAAAAATACATGGGATCGTATGTTTGTAAAACGTATTCTGTTGATTTTCGGCTTTTTTGAAGTCAAGACTCAGTTCACCTCAATTTTATATCCGATACCGTAAATGGTTTTAAGATGCACTTCGCCCCAGGCGCCGAGCTTGTTGCGAAGCCTTGCAACATGGGAATCGACGTTCCTCGCGTCGCCTACGTAGTCGTAGCCCCAGATATCGTCGAGCAGCTGCTCCCTGGTGTAGACTCTGCCGCGGTTTGAAATGAGCTTCTGCAGTATCTTGTATTCCTTGAGAGTCAGCTCAAGCGTCCGGTCGCCGATGGTTACCTTATGGGCCTCGTTGTTCATGACAAGTCCGTCGAGGGATATGATATCTCTGTCGTTGCGTTCTCCGGAGGTCGAAGCGTGGCGCAGAGCCACCTCGATCCTCTTCATGAGTACGGTGGGGCTGAAGGGCTTTGTCACATAATCGTCGGCTCCCGCCTCGAAGCCCGTTATCTCGTCGAACTCCGCGCTCCTTGCTGTAAGGAGGATTATCGGTACGGACGACGTCTTTCTTATCTTGCGGCAGACCTCCCAGCCGTCGACCTCCGGAAGCATGACGTCGATCAGGAAGAGGTCTATTTTTTTATCGGAATTGAAGGCGTCAAGAGCTTCCCTGCCGGTGCCGACCTCGAAAGGTTCATGGCCGGCGCGCCTGAGAAAATCACACACGAGTCGTCTTATTTTGCTTTCATCATCGGCAATCAATATTCTTGCCATAGAATCACTCCTTTATAAACAAACCTATTGTATCACATATTTTAGTTTAAAACAAGTAAAAGATAACACCTTTTCAAAGGAGGTCTGCCCGGCTGAAAGGACCGCAAGCCGTCAGGTGCGCCTTGACGAGCCGGGCTGTTATCCCTGTCTTTTTCTGTATTATAGCCGCGAAAACTTAAATGAAATTTAAATTTTTACGGAAATATAATAAAGGCGCAGAAATTTTTCGTTTCTGCACCACGAATTGGAAACATAATCTATTATCTTCTTTTGCCGCCGCTGAAAAGCTTCCTGAGCTTTTTCTGCCATTTGCGGTAATAGGCGAATTCGTACATCGAGAGCGTCTTGTCGTATATCAGAAAAACCACAAGCCCCAGCGCCATGAGCAGCAGTATGAAGTATTTGCCGCCTTGATCTATAAACTCTGCGGATATCCCGAACAGCTTTATCATGACATAATAAGCCGCAAGGGTCACAACAATATAGAAGAGCGATTTTAATATTACAGCGATGACCTTTTTCGGCTTTTCAAAATAGAATTTGAGAATCGGGTAACAGCCGAACAGGGCTATATACATCCCGACAGCCTCCTTGTCGGGTACAAGGATCGCGCTGATCAGGGCTGTTGCGGCATAGACTCCGAGCCCCCAGCTCCTGCCGCACTCAACGCACATGAAGAATACAAGTACTCCGGCTATGGCGGGTATCGCATAGGTCAGCACGGGAGCGAACGCGGAAAGAAACATCACGGCGACCGAGAGCGCGGCACACATTCCTCCCAGTGCGGTTTTTACGGTGATCCTCATATCAGCAGCACCTTATCAGGTCGCCGCCCATGGCCTCGCAGCAGCAGTCCGCGCAAATCAGCGAGGAGCAGCAGTTGCAGGGGGTAAAGCAGCCTTTGTTATCTTCGCTGTCCTCTCTGCGGTTTCTGTAGCCGCCGTTTTTCTCACGGTTGAGCTCGTTGTAAGCCGCCCGGTATTCGGCGTTGTCCTGCTCCATATAGTACGCTTTTTCAAAGTACTCGGCTGCAGAATCGAGCCAGCCCTTCCGGTGGAGTATGGTTCCCTTCAGGTAGTACCATTCGGCGTTGCGCCTCTGCATGGGGACGCCGTCGAGCAGCATCTCCGCGTCCTCTGTCCGTCCGCTTTTGAGCTTGGCTCTGATGTCGCCGAACTCGGAGGTCTGGTTTTCATACGGCCCTCCGTTCCCGCTGTAGTAGGTACTGCCGGCGTTTTCATTGCCGAAATTATTAATTATCATGTCATAGGCGTTATTGATACTGTCCATTCTCGCCGGGTCGGAGCTGTAACGCCGAGCCATATCGCGGTAAGCCCTTTTGACGTCGTCAATGCTTGACGACGAGGGAATGCCGAGGACTTCATATGGATTCTTCATTTTGTTTCCTCCCGTTAAGTACCATTCGCATAACGGCTCCGGTGCCGTAGAGCAGAATGTTTTCCAGTATATCGTGGAATCTGTATATTTTAAGCCTGTCAAAAGCCTTCAGGGCTTCTGCCGCCGTCAGATTCATGGTCTGTCTGCAATAATCCTTGAAGCCCTCTTCCGGATACTTCTCCTTCAGGGGATTGAAGGAGCCTTTTTTGATATCCTTTTCGCAGTCGTCGACCGCATCGGTGATGTAGACCCATCTGCCTACGTAGTATCCGAGAGCCTTCAGAGCCTCGATATCATTGCATTCTATGCGTGTTGAGATCAGCAGCGACAGCATAGCCGCGCTGCCGTCTGCGGCCTCGTCGAGCCCCGCGCCTCGTTTTTCACGCTCGGACTGCTGAATGAGCAGCTCCTCGACCCGGCGCGCCTCGTCCGGTATCCTTGAGACCGCCTTGCGGTAGAGCCTGCGGAAGTAGGGCAGAACCGCTCTGCATAAGAGTCTTTCAAAAAAGCCGCCGTCCTCGATATTGTCCCTGAGCTTGAAATATGCCGTCAGCATCGAGACGTCCGCGGCGTATTCAATGTCCTCGTTGCCTCTGCCGCAGTCAAGGCATCTCTTCGCCGGATTGAAGGAGCAGCGCGAACGCTCCATACATATGTCCCTTTCCCTGACAGCCATGCGAACCATGGCGAAGAAGGTGAAATCGTATGAGAGCAGGCAGCGAGCGACAAGGCCGTAGCGCCTGCCGATCTCCTTGCAGAGAGAACAGTATACGCCTTTATACAGATCGAAGTCCTTGAACTTCATCTCGGGCTTGCAGGCCCTGACATAACCGAGCATATCGTCAGCCCTCCCGGCTCATAGTCAGAATATTATGCGGACCGTAAAGTGCTTCCCGCACCTCGGGCAGGTGAGGCTCCGCTTGCCTCTTTTCATGCTCAGCCTCAGGAACTCCCCGCAGGCGGGGCAGGTCCTGAATCTGTGCGTCCTGATCTGTTTGAGCCTCAGCGTCAGATGCCGCAGCCCGGCTCTGATCCTCTGCGCGAGCAGGGGAAGGTTGAGCTTTTTCATAAAGGAGTTGAATCTGTCCTCCTCGTACTGACGCCTGTAAAGGTTCTTTGAAAGAGCCCGGTAGACGGCGAACGCTATTATCAGCGCGGCCGCGGCGGAAAAGCCTATCCTGACCCCGAGAACCGGTATAAACGAGCCTGTCCCTTTGACAAGCATACCGGCTATCAGCAGAAAAACGCACAGCCGGTCTATACCGTTCCTGTTATACATGAATCTTCTGTATTTTTCGATTATCCTGTTCATATTCGCCTCCATGATACGACAGTAACATTATAAGTGAATACCGGCACGAAAGTGTTACAGGATTATTAATTTTAATTAAAATATTGTGAAATATAAAAAAAGGGCAATGTACAATGTGTACTCGATTGTACATTGCCGTTGAATCAGACTATTCGTATGACCTTGTATGCCGTTATTGTTTTGGGGTCATTCTTTGTGAGCTTGCCGCTGTACTGTATCTCCAGCGTGTCGCCGTAGTTGAGATTCTCACGGCTCAGGCGGTTTCCGTTCTTGTCGAATATCTGATCAAAGCCGCCCTTGAACTTGATGTGTATGCCTTTCTCATCATAGAGCTCCTTGTAAACTCCGCCGAGATCCTGAACCATGACTATGAAATCGTCCTTTGTGCTGTTGACGCTGTAGCTTGCCATTATGCTCGAGACGTCGTCGGTCTGCTTCTTGCTGACGTCGATCTTGTCGCTGCCGGAAAAGCTGCATGAACAGCAGCCGAAAGTGAGCAGACAGGCTATAATTAAAGCTGAAATCCTCTTGACCATAACCGTTCGGCGCGAGCGCCTGACCTCCTTTTTATCGCCAGCTGAATCTGACGGTCACGCCGTCGTCCTTTAAGGCGTATCTTCCGTTGACGTTGCTTGAATCGAACTCATCCCAGCCCACCTCTGTGAAGGTGAAGGCCCTCTTGCGGGCGGGTGAATTGTGCTCTATCATATCGACCTTTTTCAGACCCTCGACGAAGGCCGATGCGATCTCGCTGTTCTTGAAGTAAATGGTCGCGTCCACTCTGAGCGCCGCCGTGTGCTGCTGATCGACGACGTAGGCGCCTGCCTGGAGCGAGCCGGGTGTGAAGCCGGTGAGCCACCACGTCCTTGAGCGGCTGCGGTGGAACAGCTCGGTGTACTTGTTGGACGTTGAGGACTCGCGCCTGTAGACGGTCATCTCCATTGAGTATTTGTTGGTGTCCGTGGCGCACTGGTACATGGTGCTGGCGGTGCTGTTGGACTCTCTGTGGTAAACGCCGATCTCTGCGCCCTCGAAGAAGTAGCCGTACTGGCCCTTCCAGAGCTGAACCATCCACTCAAGGCCGTCGTAGTCGAATTTGATTCTCGCCGTGTCGTAGGAGATCGCTCCCAGACCGGAGACGTCGTCGTAGGTCTTCTCAAAGCCGAAGTTCCTCTGCCAAGCATCCTCCGCAGTTATAAATACCTTGTCGGTCGTGTTGTACTTGAAGCCGAAAAGTCCCGTGTCCTTTCCGTTGACGCTCTTGACGGTGATGTTTCCGTTGTCGTCGTAGGTGAACTCGATGGACTTGTCCAGAGCCTCCGCCATTTTCTTCAGAGCCGCAAGACGCTCCTGTGCGCTCTTTGACGAGGTGGCTGTACTCTGCTTGTTATTCGATGCGCTGCCGCCCGAGTTGCCGGAGCTTCCCGAGCTGCCTGAGCCTCCCGACGAATTGGAGCCGCCTGAGTAGGAGCCGCCTGAGCTGCCCGAGCCGCTGCCCGAGCCGGAACCGCCGTAGCTGCCGCCCGATGAGCTGCCCGAGGAGCCGGCCGGAGTGTAACCGGAGTCCATATCCAGCGTAGAGACTACCGCGCCGTTCTCGTCCACGACGTCAATCGCGTTATCCTTATAGAGCCATCTGTTTCCGCAGCTGCTGCATACATAGTAGCCGTCTGCGTCAGTGCCGGAAAAATCAGTGCTGCCGCACAGGTGACAGCACAGCTCACGGTTGGCTGGA
>JAFSXA010000255.1 GCA_017450135.1 Clostridia bacterium
CCGACAAGATCGTAGAATTTAAGCGGGATTATACTCAGCAGAAGACTGATTCCCGGGACGATCGAAACCAGCGAAAACATGGCGTATCGCATTGATGTTGAGAGATCCGTCGCCGCAACGACCGCGCTCTTTTCCAGCATGGCGGCGGGGTCGAGGTTTATCGCCATGTACATGACGATGATACCGGCTGTGGCAAGCGCGTTGCCGAGCTTGTTGACAAAGCCCTGGCAGGCGGAGCCGAGCCCCGTGTCGCGGTAGCCGGTCTCCCATTCCATGTAGTCGAGACTGTCCGCTACCATGGCGTATGCCGATACGTTCAGGACGCCGAGCGGTATGGCAGATATTATCAGGAAGGGGATGCAGACAAAAAAGCTTATCCTTCCGGTGACGACAAAATAGCCGACAGCCGAGGTTATCAGGCTCGCGCCGAAGCCGCCGAGAGAGGTCGTGACGACTATCTGCTTATAATTGAATTTTTTGATAAGAGCCGGCATAAAGAGCATTGCGCCGAACATTCCCACAGCCGAGCAGACCGAAAAGATGGTGCTGACTGTCGAAATACTGCCGGAGATCGCCTTCGACTTTTCTGCCGCGTCCATGGCGTTAAGGTCGCCGCCGATGTATATGGCATATCTCGCAACGTGCACAGACGCCGCCTGGAGCATATATCTGCCGGAGCTGAGTATACCCATGAGAACGACCATCATCAGGGGCTTGCAGGCGAATATCCTCGCTATCTGCGATTTTTCACCCGGCTGCCTCTTCTTGTCGGGTATGACAACTCTCTCTTTGATAAAGCGGTATGAGTTCACAAAAAGTATTATTCCGATGACGGAGGCGAATACAGCGATCATTATGTACTTGAGCTTGTCGTAATTCACCGCTCCGGACGAGTCTACCTCCGTGAATTTCGCAACGATCGCCTTTGCCGCCGCGCCGTCGGAGCTGCTGAGCGTTGCGTACAGCGCCGGGAGGAAGAAGCCTGCGGCAAGGTAGAGTGCCATCGGTATCGCCGAGCCGACACCGTTCAGCGTTCTGCCGATGGATATCAGACGTCCGCGCTCATTCGGATTCGGAGTCATAACGTTCGGCAGACCCCAGAAGGGGACGTCGGCGGCAGTGTATATCATGCCCCACAGGACGTAGATAACGCCCGCGTATACCATCAGCCCGGTTTTGTCCAGCTCGGGACAGTAGAACATCAGGAAGGTCAGCAGGGCTATCGGCACAGCCATAAAGACTATGTACGGCTTCATCTTGCCCCATTTGGTCGTGTGCCGGTCGACTATCATGCCCATAAGAGGGTCGTTTATCGCGTCCCAGACCCTTGCGAGCAGCATGAGCAGAAGCACAAAAATAAGCGGCAGCTTCATAACGTTCGTGTAAAAATCAGAAACGTATGAAGACATGACGCTGTAAATCATGCCTTGGCCGAGCCCGGCAAGCGCGAACATCCGGAATTCCCTGGAGGGGATATGATTTTCCTGCAGGGTCTGCTTCCGGAGGACTTCCTTTTCGTCTTTGGAAATAACGAGTGACATCGAAAAAACTCCTTGCGATCAAATAATCCCGATATTAACGGTATTTTACCATAATACGGGACTCAAAACAAGTATTATATATGATTTTATTAAAATAATAACAGGTATACATATCCGGTCAGGACAAAAATGTATAAAAAAACACCTGAAGCGCAGAGGCTTTTCAGATGGAAAAATCAGTATTTGTTTTAACCGGCAAAAAAACATTGCCGATACATTTTCAGTACAGGCAACGTTCAAGACAACCCGGCCGATATATCAGGCTTTGTCCATTATGCTGTTGATCGCTTTTGTAATATCCTTGTATTCCTCAAGGATTTCTTTGTAGTATTTCTTTCCTTTTTCCTCGATATGGTAGTATCTGCGCTGACGTCTTTTGCCGACAAGTACGGTGTAATCCGTAATGCAGCCGGTATCTATCAGTCTGTAAAGAATGGGGTACAGAGAACCCTCGAGCATCGTGTATACACCGTTGCTCTTTTTGGCGAATTCCTGAGTGATCTGATAACCGTACAGATCTTCCTTTTGCAGCAGATAGAGCACAAGCATCTCTGCGGTTCCGCGCTTGAAATTGTCTTGATTCTGACTCATTGGATCACCCTTTGCATCCCATCGTTTGAATATAATTTAAATAATATGAATAAATAATAACATATAATTTAAAATTTGAAAATACCTTTCCTCAAAAAACATAAAATAACGATAAAAAAACAAAGATAATTATAAAAAACTATTTAAAACGCTAATAGTTTTTTGAATAAATATGCAATATTTGTAAACGATTTTGCATTAACCTTAATTTGCGATATTCATTGCCTTTTCTATATCCCCGTCAATGATGAAGGGCAGAGCCTCTGTCGCCTTCGTTATGGCCTGCTTGAGCAGCTCCATGTCCTCCCTGCCGAAACGGGAGAGCACCCAGTCAGCAAGCTCGTATTCGGGATCCGGCTTGGCGCCGACGCCTATTTTTATGCGCGGGAAATTATCTGATTTCAGGTGATAGATTATGCTTTTTATCCCGTTGTGGCCGCCGTCCGTCCCTTTTCTGCGTATTCTGAGCTTGCCGCAGGGCAGGGAAATGTCGTCGAATATCACTATGATCCTCTCAGGAGGTATCTTGTAGAAAGCCGCCGCGTCCCTGACCGATTCGCCACTGTTGTTCATAAACGTCTGCGGCTTCATCAGAAGGCACCTGTGGCCGTCTATCACCGCGTCGCCGGTAAGGGCCTTGAATTTGAATTTTTTAATCTCAACGTCAAGCTCGGCCGAAATATGGTCGAGCGTAAGAAAGCCCGAGTTGTGACGGGTGAATTCATAGTTCCTGCCCGGGTTGCCGAGACCGACTATCAGGAATTCCGGCGTGTGTGCGGGCGGTTCGATTTTTTTTCTGAAAAACATAGCTTTTGCTCCCGAAAAATTCGGGACGGCGTACCGTCCCGAGCTTGATTCTTATTTAACGCTTACCGACATTACCTTGGTCGTAACGGCGTCCCAATCGTCAACGTCCTCGACCCCGTCTGCAAGGACGGTATATCTGATGCTGATATCCATCGCTGCGAGAGCATTCTGAAGATCCTCCGCGTCGGGATACGTTGCAAGGTTGACTATGCCGGTGAAATAGATGGTTGTTCCTACGCCGGCCGGAAGACCGTATTCGCAGTCGAGATCCGATTTGACCTTGACGTTATCGTTGCCCTTGGCGTCGATGTAGCGGAAAGCGATCTTCTTCGCGTTGGAATTTGCAACGTAGATGCTGTAGGTGAATTCCGCCCAGTTCTCAGCGTCGTCAACGATTTTCGCCGCGGCGTTGTCGTCGAGCTTGTAATCCTCCTTGATCTCCTTCGCCAGCTCTTTTTTATCCTCATCCTTCTTGATATCGACGTTGAGCTTTTTAACGATGGTGCCGACGTTTATCGTGCTTTCGTTCACGTTTGTGATGACCTTGGTCTCGTCGACCTCCTTGCCCTTGCTGTCGATACTTGTGTATCTGACAACGGCGGTGCTGTTCTTGACCGAAGCCTGATTAAGCTCCCCTTCGGGAGAAGCTTCGCTCTTGCCCTTGCAGCCGTAAGCCGTGATCACGGAGCATATGGCGAGCGCGGCTGCAATAACTCTTATGGCGTTGCTTTTATTCATTGTTTACCTCTCATTTCTGCCATTTATAGGGTTTTTTCTTGATGATCCAGTTTTTCTTGACCACCTGGCGCGAACGCGCTATGGCGAGCGAATTATCCGGAACATCCTCGGTTATTACCGAGCCGGCGGCGGTGTAGCAGTTTTTACCTACGTTGACAGGCGCAACCAGGTATGTGCTGCAGCCCAGGAAGGCGTTGTCGTCGACCTTCGTGCGGAATTTTTCCTTGCCGTTGTAGTTGGCGGTCGCGCAGCCGCAGCCGACGTTGATATTGCTGCCGAAGTCGGCGTCGCCGATGTAGGTAAGGTGAGCCACGCTCGTGTGGCTGCCGATCTTTGTGTTCTTGAATTCCACAAAGTTGCCTGCCTTGACGCCTTCGCCTATGTCGCAGTTCGGGCGTATCCTGACGTAGGGGCCGATCTTAGCGTTCTTCCTGATCGTTGACGAATAGCAGTGAACGTTGTTGAGAGTAACTCCGTCCTCGATCACGCTGTCTTCAACAATGCTGTAAGGTCCGATGGTGCAGTTCTCGCCGATGACGGTCGTACCCTTGACTATCGTGCCCGGGAGTATGACGGTATCTCTTCCGATTTTTGCGTCGGGGCTGATAACGACTCCGTCCATGCTGGGTATGGAGACGCCGTTGAGCATGTTTTTGAAGAGGACTTCCTTCCTGGCGATCTCATTGACCTCCATGAGCTGGATCCTGTCGTTTACACCGAGCACTACGTTCGGGGAATCCGCCTCGTAAGCCATGGCTGTCAGACCCTTGTCAATAATGACCTCGATGGCGTCCGTAAGGTAATACTCAACGTTCGGCAGCTTCTTTTTGTCGTGCATGGCGACTATGCCCTCAAGGGCGTCAAGCAGAACGGAGCAGCTGAACCAGTAAGCTCCGGAGTTTACCTCGTTGATTATTTTTTCCGCTTGGGTCGCTTCCTTCTCCTCGGCTATCCTCTTGAACTTTCCGTCCTTGGCGCGGATGATCCTGCCGTAGCCGAAGGGATTGTCGACCTTGGCAGAGATAACGGTGACCGCGTTCCTGTGCGTCACGTGCGCCTCATAGGCGGCCTTGACAGTCGCCGAGTCCATCAGCGGACAGTCGCCGGTGAGAATAAGAATATTTTCGTGAAGGTGTTCCTTTATAAATTCCTTGGCCTGCATAACGGCATGGCCGGTACCGAGTCTTTTTTCCTGCTTTACCGTCCTGTACTTTCCGCCGAGATGCTCCTCGACTATTTCGCTCTGATGGCCGGTGACGACGCAGATGTTGTCAACTCCGCCCTCCTTGGCAGCTCTGATTATCAGGTCGATCATCGGTGTGAAAAGAACTTCCGCGAGAACCTTCGGCTTCGAAGATTTCATCCTTGTACCTTCGCCGGCAGCAAGGATCAATGCGCAGTTTGAACTCATTATAAAACCTCCCGTAAAATGATACATATTAATTATTGCAGAAATCAGCAAAAATTACAATAGAAAAATTAAAAATATTTACAACATATTAAACAAAAGTTTAATTTAACCTTAATACTATTTTATGGCAAAAATGTATGGAATTTTACAACCTGCTGTGATATAATGCACTTTGGATGTGTCAATAGGGTTACTGTGCCCTTTTGCAAATAACCAAGTATAACATTATTGGAGGTAATAAACATGGCAAACGCACACAAGTATGTCTACCTTTTCAAGGAAGGCAACGCCAACATGAGAGAGCTTCTCGGCGGTAAGGGCGCGAACCTTGCCGAGATGTCAAACATCAAGCTTGACGGTTCGGGCGAGTCTTTCCCCGTACCCCAGGGCTTCACGATCACCACAGAGGCCTGCACCCAGTATTATGAGGACGGCGGCATCTCCGATGAGATCATGGCTCAGATCAACGAGTACATCGTTAAGCTTGAGGGTATCACCGGCAAAAAGTTCGGCGATATCGATAATCCTCTCCTTGTTTCCGTCCGTTCAGGCGCCCGTGCTTCAATGCCCGGCATGATGGATACCATCCTCAACCTCGGCCTTAATGAGAAGGTAGTTAACGCTATAGCGGAAAAATCCGGCAATCCCAGATGGGCATGGGACTGCTACAGAAGATTTATCCAGATGTATTCCGACGTCGTTATGGAAGTCGGCAAGAAATATTTTGAGCAGCTCATCGACAAGATGAAGGAAGAAAAGGGCGTTCAGCAGGACGTTGAGCTCGACGCCAACGACCTCATGACTCTTGCAAATCAGTTCAAGGCCGAGTACAAGGCCAAGATCGGCGCGGATTTCCCGGACGATCCCAAGGAGCAGCTCATGGGCGCCATCAAGGCGGTCTTCCGCTCATGGGATAACCCCAGAGCCAACGTATACCGTCGTGACAACGATATCCCGTTCAGCTGGGGCACAGCGGTCAATGTTCAGTCAATGGCATTCGGCAATATGGGCGATGACTGCGGCACGGGCGTTGCGTTCACACGCGATCCCGCCACGGGCGCAAAGGGTCTCTTCGGCGAGTTCCTTACCAACGCACAGGGCGAGGACGTTGTTGCCGGCGTCAGGACTCCCATGCACATCAGCGAGATGGAAAACAAATTCCCCGAGGCGTTCAAAACCTTCAAGGATGTTTGCGCCACTCTTGAAAAGCATTACAGAGATATGCAGGATATGGAGTTCACCGTTGAGCACGGCAAGCTCTATATGCTCCAGACAAGAAACGGAAATAGAACCGCTCAGGCCGCTCTCAAGATCGCGTGTGACCTCGTTGACGAGGGCATGAGGACTGAGGAAGAGGCTGTTGCGATGATCGATCCCAGGAACCTCGACACTCTCCTTCATCCCCAGTTTGACGCTGCCGCCATCAAGGCTGCCGTTCCCATGGGCAAGGGCCTCGGCGCTTCCCCCGGCGCTGCCTGCGGCAAGGTAGTATTCACAGCTGACGACGCTGTTGAATGGGCTGAGAAGGGCGAAAAGGTCGTTCTTGTACGTCTTGAGACTTCACCCGAGGACATCACCGGCATGAAGGCCGCTCAGGGTATCCTTACCGTCCGCGGCGGTATGACCTCCCACGCGGCGGTCGTTGCCCGCGGAATGGGCGAATGCTGCGTTTCCGGCTGCGGCGACATCAAGATGGACGAAGAGAACAAGAAGTTCGAGCTCGGCGGAAAGACCTTCTGCGAGGGCGACTACATTTCAATAGACGGTACCACCGGCAATATCTATGACGGTATCATTCCCACGGTCGACGCTCAGATCGCCGGCGAGTTCGGCAAGATCATGTCGTGGGCTGACAAGTACAGGAAGCTCAAGGTCAGAACCAACGCCGATACTCCTGCCGACGCGAAGAAGGCGAGAGAGCTCGGCGCCGAGGGAATCGGCCTTTGCCGTACAGAGCATATGTTCTTCGATCCCGACAGGATCGCGGCCTTCAGAGAGATGATCTGCTCCGATACAGTTGAGGAGAGAGAGGCTGCTCTTGCAAAGATCGAGCCGATGCAGCAGGCTGACTTCGAGGCTCTTTACGAGGCTCTTGAGGGTCACCCGGTAACCATCAGATTCCTCGATCCTCCGCTCCATGAGTTCGTTCCCACGGAAGAGGCTGACATTGAGGCTCTCGCCAAGGCTCAGGGCAAGCCCGTTGAGACTATCAAGAGCATCATCTCCGGTCTCCATGAGTTCAACCCGATGATGGGCCATCGCGGATGCCGTCTTGCGGTCACCTATCCCGAGATCGCAAAGATGCAGACCAGCGCCGTTATCAAGGCTGCCATCAACGTCAAGAAGGCTCATCCCGACTGGAACGTTGAGCCCGAGATCATGATCCCGCTCGTCGGTGACGTCAAGGAGCTCAAGTTTGTCAAGAAGGTAGTTGTTGAGACTGCCGACGCCGTTATCGCGGAAGCCGGCGCGGATCTCAAGTATGAGGTCGGCACCATGATCGAAATCCCGAGAGCCGCTCTCACGGCTGACGAGATCGCAGCTAACGCCGATTTCTTCTGCTTCGGTACAAACGATCTTACCCAGATGACCTACGGCTTCAGCCGTGACGACGCGGGCAAGTTCCTCAACGCCTATTATGATAAGAAGATCTTTGAGAACGATCCGTTCGCGAAGCTCGATCAGGATGGCGTAGGCAAGCTCATGAAGATGGCTGTCAAGATGGGCAGAGAGGCCAATGAGAATCTTCACTGCGGTATTTGCGGCGAGCACGGCGGAGATCCTTCTTCCGTAGAGTTCTGCCATAAGATCGGCCTTGACTATGTATCCTGCTCACCGTTCCGCGTTCCCATCGCCCGTCTCTCTGCGGCGCAGGCGGCAATCGCTGATAAGAACTGAGTTATTGATCGTTGTTAAGGGGTAAACCCTTTTATCAACAATAATGCAAAATTAAATATCAATTTCAGACCTTGTGGAAGCAATTCTGCAAGGTCTTTTTTTTACCCGAACAACATAGAAAAACCTTGATAATACTGCATTTCTGTTAATAAAATTGCCGTTTTATACACATTATTTGCGGAGACGGTGTTGATAGCGATTCTCGCATCGTGGGTGATAAAGAGCTTTGCCCAAAAACAGATCGGTCAAAATAATTAATAAAAACAAGCCTTGCGGACGAAAATCCGCAGGGCTTTTTTAGAATTCTGTAAGTGTGTAAAATGTCTCTTCACAAGCGACCTTTTCAGGTTGAACATGGATTATAATGTGATCGTAAGGTCAGAGAACCAAGCAATCACATTTTTGGAGGTATGTATTATGAAAAACAACACTACAGAACTGGTATTTATTCTCGACAAGAGCGGATCAATGGCAGGGCTTGAAAGCGACGTGACGGGCGGATTCAATTCCATGCTCGGCAAGCAGAAAAAGCTCGAGGGCGAGTGCTTTATCACCACGGTGCTTTTCAGCAATTCAACCGAGACTCTGCACGACAGACTGCCCGTTGACGAGGTCAAAGAGCTCGGCGCCGAGGATTACTGCGTGGGCGGATGCACCGCGCTCATCGACGCCATAGGCGAGACGATCCGGCACATTTCCGACATCCACAAATATGCGCGCAGCTCTGACGTGCCCGAGCGTACCATGTTTGTTATCATGACCGACGGTATGGAGAATGCGAGCAGGACTTATTCGTCCGACAAGGTCAAGAAAATGATCGAGGACAAAAAGAAGAAGGACGACTGGGAGTTCATTTTCATGGGAGCCAATATCGACGCCGTGGAGACCGCCGGCAATCTGGGCATTGCGCCTGAGGGCTCGGTCGATTTCAAGAACGATTCCACGGGTCAGAGGCTTGCATACGAGGTAATGAACGACGCCGTGACCTCTTACCGCAGCGGACGTAAGCTGGACCAAAGCTGGAAGGCCAAGCTGCAAGAGGACGTCGAAAAAAGAGGAAGATAAAATAATATCCAAAAGCAGAGGGGACTGTCACTGAATACGGCAGTCCCCTTGCTGTGTTACTGTTGATTAGTTTTGTCAGCCGGTTTTGAATATTTCATAATAATATTGCACGGGAAGGCGAACGGCTTCAGGGACAGGATCAACAGGGTCGGGATCGAAAACAGAATAAACAGCAGCTTCGACCCGGTCGTCCCCGTAGTCAGCGACGCGGTCGCCGGTATTGCCATCAGTATATATACTACCGTGGGGTGCCAGAAATACACCTGCAGAGTCCTCTGGCCGATCGTTGTTATGAGCGGCAGCTTACGCGTGGAACACAGGCAGATGAGCGAGAATCCGAACAGGACGGCCATTGCGTAGCACATCAGCCTGTAAAGTGAGCCGAAGGGCATCATCGTGTCGGCAAGAGTGTCCGCAAAGCTGTTCCTTCCGGTGAACAAGAGCCGCAGATAATAGAAATGCGAGACCTGCAGGGCGCAGATCACCGCCCATATCACCAGCACGGCGCCGCCCGCTATCTTTAACTTGACGTTTTCGGAGAGCCGCTCAAGCTTCACCTTGTCCGTCATGCTCCCCAGAATGTAGAAGGGATAAAAGACGATGATGCGCGAGAGCGTGAATTCGTCGCCGATATCGTTGCTGTAACCGGCGAAGCAGGCGATCAGCACCGCTATAACCAGCATATAGACCTTGTTGACGTCCCTGAAAACATAGTTCAGAGCCGTAAAAGCTGCCATTGCCAGCATATACCACGGGATCCCCGAGATCGAGGTGAGCGAAAAATCGTTCACGCCTAATAGTATATATTGGCTCAGGAAGACGACGATTTCCGCGATTATCCCGGCGGCGAGGAACGAAGCGATCTTCCGGAAGACGTCTTTGCCGCTGTAAAACAGACCGCTGATAAAAATGAAGAGCGGCATATGGAAGCTGTACAGAAAAATAAAGACGGCGCGGAATCCGTCGGTGTCGTCGGTTATTCCCGTGAAGTCCATGAAATGCCCGATCAGGACAAAGA
>JAFSXA010000256.1 GCA_017450135.1 Clostridia bacterium
CAGAAACGTGCTGAACGCGCTCATAGTTTCATCGACCGGCGGCAGCTTTGAAAAGATCAGATCTCTCCTCCCCCGGATCCGCTTCGGCTCGGTGCTGCACGCATCCTCGGCAAACGAGGCGCGGCTGAAAGCCTCTGACGGCTTTTGCGATATTGTTATAATCTCCACTCCCCTGCGCGACGAATCGGGGATCCAGTTGGCGGTCGACATCTCGGGCCGCGGCAGAGCCGAGGTGCTCGTGCTCGCCGGTCAGGATATCTACTCCCAGGCCTCATACATCACGGAGAGATACGGGATAATCCTGCTCGCCACGCCCTGCAGCCGTCAGGTTCTGACGCAGACAGTCAACGTCCTCGCCACTGAGAGAATCAAGCTCGCAAACCTTTTCGATCAAAATCAAAGGCTGCGCGAAAAGCTGGATGAAATGAGACTGTGCGACAGGGCGAAGCTGCTGCTGATGCAGAACCTCGGCATGACTGAGGCGCAGGCTCATAAATATATTGAAAAAACGGCTATGGACAGATGCGTCAAACGCACGGCCATAGCCTCAGACATTATCAAAACCTATGAAAGCTGAGGGATATCTTATGACAAAGTATATTTTTGTGACCGGAGGAGTGGTCTCCGGGCTCGGCAAGGGCATAACAGCCGCCTCGCTCGGACGTCTGCTGAAGGCTCGCGGACTGAAGGTCGCGGCGCAGAAGCTCGATCCGTATATCAACGTCGATCCCGGGACGATGAGCCCGTACCAGCACGGAGAGGTCTTCGTCACGGACGACGGCGCCGAGACGGATCTGGATCTCGGCCACTACGAAAGATTCATTGACGAGGATCTGAACAGATTCTCGAATCTCACTACCGGCAGGGTCTACTGGAATGTACTCAACAAGGAGAGACGCGGCGAATATCTCGGCTCGACCGTTCAGGTGATCCCCCATATCACCAATGAGATAAAGGAATTTATATACTCCGTCGGTAAAAAGACGGAAGCAGACGTGGTGATCACGGAGATCGGCGGAACCACGGGCGATATCGAGAGCCAGCCCTTTATTGAGGCGATAAGGCAGATCGGCCTTGAGGTGGGCAGAGAGAACTCCCTGTACATACACGTCACCCTCGTGCCCTACCTGCACGGCTCACAGGAGCATAAGACCAAGCCAACCCAGCACTCCGTCAAGGAGCTGCGCGGAATGGGTATAAGTCCGGACATGATAGTCCTGCGCTGTGACGAGCCGCTTGAAGAGAATCTGCTGACAAAGATCGCCATGTTCTGCAACGTCAAGGAGGACTGCGTCATAGAAAACGTTACTATACCCGTGCTCTACGAGGTGCCGCTGATGCTCGAAAAGAACGATTTTTCCCTCAAGGTCTGCCGTGAGCTGGGACTGTGGACAAGGGCGCCGGAGCTCGGAGACTGGACGCGGATGATAGAGAGCATAAAGAACAGGAAGAATACCGTTACAATCGGCCTTGTGGGTAAATACGTTCAGCTTCACGATGCCTATCTGTCCGTGGCGGAGGCGCTGCACCACGCCGGATATGAATACTCGTCAAAGATAGATATCCGCTGGATCGACAGCGAGCAGATCACCCGTGAAAACGCCGCTGAGCTGCTCGGCGAATGCGACGGCATCCTCGTTCCCGGCGGTTTCGGGAACAGAGGGATCGAAGGAAAGATAGCCGCCGCCGAATATGCGAGACTCAACGACGTACCCTACCTCGGTATCTGCCTTGGTATGCAGACTGCGGTCATTGAATTTGCAAGGAACGTCTGCGGTCTGACAGACGCGGACTCCGGCGAATTCAATCTCGATACCGAGCACAAGGTAATAGATTTTCTGCCCGATCAGAGCGACGAGACCGACAAGGGCGGCACACTGAGACTCGGCGCCTACCCGTGTAAAATAAGAGAAGGCACGCGAATGCACGAATGCTACGGCTCCCTGCTCATAAGCGAGCGTCACAGACACCGCTATGAATTCAACAACTCCTACCGCGAAATCCTGACCGGTCACGGTATGGTTATCAGCGGAACCTCGCCCGACGACTACATCGCGGAAACTGTGGAGATACCCGTGAACCGCTTCTTCGTCGGCGTGCAGTTCCATCCGGAATTCAAGTCCAGACCCAACAAGGCCCATCCGCTTTTCAAAGGTCTGATTAAGGCGGCTCTTGACGCAAAAAAAACAAAATAAACCCGATGCGCGCGTGTTAAATCAAGGCAAACCGTTCACAATAATAACGGTGATTAAATGCTTGTGACTATAGCACGCGCGGTCATTTTATATATACTTATAATCCTATGCATGAGGATCATGGGCAAGCGGCAGCTCGGCGAGCTGCAGCCGACCGAGCTTGTGATAACGATACTCATTTCCGAGATCGCGGCCGTCCCCATGCAGGACAACGCCCTGCCGCTTTTGAACTCAATTGCGGCGGTAGCTCTGCTGTCGGCGCTCGAGATATTCAATTCGTTCCTGAGTCTCAAAAGCCCCGCATTGCGCGGACTTCTGCAGGGAAACTCCCTCGTGATCATACGGAACGGAAAAATAGATCAGAGGCAGATGAGAAGGCTGCGCTATTCGGCGGACGACCTGCTCGATCAGCTCAGGCAGAAGGACATCTTTGACATTTCCGACGTCAAATATGCCGTACTGGAGACCAACGGCCAGCTAAGCGTGATGCCAAAGCCGGAAAAGCAGGCGGCGACCGCGGAGCTGCTCGGACTCAAAAACGAAACAAAGGGGCTGCTGTGCCTGGTGGTGAACGACGGCAAATATCTCAAGCGCGCCGGAAAGGAATGCGGCATGAGCAAAAGGCATGTCCTGGACACCCTGAAGCAAAAGAAGATCGATATACATCAGGTCATGTTCATGCTCTGCGATGAGCTTGGCAACTGCACTATAGTAAAAAAGGAGAAGAAAAAATGAGCCGTCTTATCGCCGCTATACTGCTTCTCGCCCTCTCAATTGGAGGCGGCATATTCTCATATTGCCATACACTCACACTGACGGACGAAATGCTCGACGCCCTCGAGCGCGACAGGCAGCTAACGGCAGTCTCGGGCGCAAGCGTCGAAAGAGCGGAAGAGCTCGAGAAAACCTGGAAGAAAAAAGAAAGCTTTCTGACCGCCGCACTGAACAACGGCAGCCTCGAAAGCATTGAGATAGATATCAAATCCATGCCCGCCTTCGCCTCGCAGCAGCTTGACGATGAATACCTTGAGGCTCTGGACGACTGCATAAGCCGCCTGCGCCATATCAAAGAGGCCGAGGCTCCTACGCCGGGCAATATATTATAAGCAAAAGGACGCCGCGTCAGCCGTGAAAAACCGGCAGGACGGGCGTCCATATATTCATCAGTTATTTCAAAAGCGTCTCGTCGAGCTTTGCTCCGTAAGCTGCGGCAACCTCGACAAGTCCCTTGTCGGAGATCGTCTGACGGATCGGGAGCCCTGTGCTGAGGATCCTTATATATATCTCCGCAGATTTTTCGATAGTATGCATAAGGCCGAAGGCATAGTCGAAGTTCTCGCCAGAGACAAATAGCCCGTGATGCGCCCAGACGACAGCGTCATATCTCTTTATAAGCTCACAGGTTCTGTGCGCTATCTCCGCACCGCCGGGTATCATCCATTCAACCACACCCACTCCGTTGGGGAATATGATGGGGCACTCGGTCATGCTCTGCCAAAGAACCTTGGAGAAGGCCTCAGACGTCAGCGGAAGGACAAAGGTCAGAGCTATGATGTTGACCGGATGAGCGTGGTATATGACCCTGCATTTTCCGTCGGTAGCCGCTGCCCTGACGCTGTGGTTCATGAAATGGGTGGGGAACTCGCTTGTGGGCCCTCCGCCCTTTGTCAGACCCCAGACTATCCTGTAGCTGTCTCCTGCGTCGTTGATCTCCAGGATGCAGATGTTGGCGGCCGGATCGAGGATGGTATTTCTGAAAAACTTTCCGGTGCCGGTGACCAGGAAATACTCCCCTCTCATATTGTCGGCCTGCACGCCCATGCTGACCCACGGTCTGTCATAGGAGAAGTACGGTCTGCACTGCTCAGTCTCTTCGGAGGTCATTCTGTAGGAGAGATTTCCTCCGTTCCTCTCGTGCCAGCCCTCGGAATAGCCGTCGTCGCACATACGGACGAAGCCCTTTATTACGTCAAGATCCAAAATATCCATTGATAAAACCTCTTTTCATATTTGTCTTTCAGAATACTATCACTTTCGGGGCGGTCTGTCAACACCGCCGTCTCACGGCAGCAGATTTTTTACCGTCATCCTGCCGTAGCTCACGCAGGGACGGAAACCCTCCGCATAGGTGCAGCCGCACTGGTATCCGCGCGCCCTTGAACAGGTTTTGACCATATCCATGAAATCCAGATGATCGTGATGCAGCATCCACTCCACCTGCGATTTGTGAAGTGAGAGAGCCTTGAGCTTTACATCGATAAAGTCTGATATGTCAACATAGTGAGTCGGGATGAAATTCGCACCGGTCAGGTTGTCCATGATCATTATCGGAGGCACGCCGGTCGGCGGCTCTGTTATCTCCGGATCGTAATGGCCCACAGACGCGGCAAATGAAGCG
>JAFSXA010000257.1 GCA_017450135.1 Clostridia bacterium
AAGGTTGTGGATAACAGCGAGCCTCATGGCAAGCATCTCGCCCGCCTTGAAAAGATGGCGGAGATACGCCTTTGAATGGCTGCGGCAGGTCGGACAGTTACATTCCGGGTCGATCGGCGAATCGTCCTCGATATACTTCGCATTGTTAATATTGATTATTCCTTCGGAAGTGAAAAGGTGGCCGTGCCGCGCGTTCCTGCTGGGCATGACGCAGTCGAAGAGATCCACTCCGCGGCTGACTCCCTCAATGATGTTTCCGGGCGTTCCGACGCCCATTAGGTACCTAATCTTGTTTTCCGGCATATACGGCTCAACAGCGGAGATCACCCTGTACATGACCTCCTTTGGCTCGCCGACCGCAAGCCCGCCTATGGCGTAGCCGTCAAGGTCAAGCTCGGCGATACGCTTCATGTGCTCGATACGAAGATCGTCGTATACGCAGCCCTGATTGATGCCGAACAGAAGCTGATCCCTGTTGACGGTATCCGGCAGAGAATTCAGCCTGTCGTGCTCGTGCTTGCAGCGGATCAGCCAGCGCGTCGTCCTTTCGCAGGACTCCCTTGCGTACTCGCGGGTAGATGGATTGCGCACGCACTCGTCAAACGCCATAGCCACGGTCGAGCCTAAATTCGACTGTATCCTCATGCTCTCCTCGGGGCCCATGAAGATCCTTCTGCCGTCGATATGGGAGGCGAAGGTGACACCCTCCTCCCTGATCTGCCTGAGCTTTGCGAGGGAAAAAACCTGAAATCCGCCGCTGTCGGTGAGAATGGGGCCGTCCCAGCCGGTGAACTTATGCAGACCGCCGAGCCTTTTTATCAGCTCGTCGCCGGGCCGCACGTGCAGATGATAGGTGTTGCAGAGCTGAACCTGAGCCCCGACCTCGTGCAGGTCGCCGGCGTCAAGTCCGCCCTTTATGGCGCCACAGGTCGCGACGTTCTGAAACGCGGGCGTCTTGACTGTGCCGTGCACGGTGGCAAATTCGCCCAGCCGAGCGGCGCCGCTCCGCTTTATCAATCTGAATTCCGCCATATGTACCTCCGTTATTACTCTATGAACATTGCGTCGCCAAAGCTGAAAAATCTGTATTTTTCCTCTACGGCCGTCCTGTACGCGCTGAGGGTATTCTCACGTCCGCAGAAGGCGCTGACGAGCATTATCAGCGTGCTCTCCGGCAGATGGAAATTGGTTATCAGTGCGTCGATGCATTTAAACTCATAGCCGGGATATATGAATATGCTCGTGTCGTCGCTGTATTCGCGCACTCCGCCCGTCGCGGCGCAGACCGATTCAAGGGTGCGGCAGCAGGTTGTGCCGACCGCGATCACGCGCCCTCCGTCAGCTTTCGTCCTGTTTATCAGCTCAGCCGTCTCGGCAGGTATCGAATAGTGCTCGGAGTGCATGACATGATCCTCGATATTCTCAGTCTTGACCGGCCTGAATGTGCCTATACCGACGTGCAGGGTGACAAAGCCCGTCTGAACGCCCTTTGCTCTTATCCTTTCAAGCAGTTCCGGCGTAAAGTGCAGCCCCGCCGTGGGCGCCGCAGCCGAGCCGAGCTCCCTGGCGTAAACGGTCTGGTATCTGTCCCTGTCCTCGAGCTTCTCCTTGATATAGTGCGGAAGGGGCATCTCACCTATCTGATCGATCACATTATAGAAATCGCCGTCAAATGTAAAATAAGCCACACGGTTGCCGTTCGGGAGCACATTGATTATCTCGGCTCTGAGCAAACCGTCGCCGAAGGTGAAGCGCGCACCCTCCTTCGCCTTTTTTCCCGGCCCGGTCAGCACCTCCCAGACGTGGGCGTCGCGGCGCTTGAGCAGCAGGAACTCAACAACTGCCGCAGTATCGTCCCTGACCCCGTACATACGGGCGGGCAGCACCTTGGTATTGTTAAGTATCAGGCAGTCGTTCTCGTTGATATAATCGACTATATCCCTGAAAAGCCTGTGCTCGACCTCCCCAGTGCGCCTGTTGAGAACCATGAGTCTGGAGCTGTCGCGCGGCTCAACGGGGTGCTGAGCTATCAGCTCCTCGGGCAAATCATAATAAAAATCACTCTTTTTCATAACAGACCTCTTGAGACACGCGGAGACGGGAAAATAATCTATTGACTTAACGCCGCGTAAATGGTATCATAATATCTAAATTATATGTCAATATTCTTTATTATATGGCATCTAAACAAATTTAGCAACATATTTTTCATTTTTATTCAGGGGTGATCGTATGAAACGTTACAAGGTCGGAATCATCGGAGCAACGGGAATGGTGGGTCAGCGGTTTGCTACCCTGCTTGAAAAGCACCCGTGGTTCGAGGTCGTTCTCCTCGCGGCAAGTCCGCGCTCGGCAGGCAAGACATACAGAGAGGCTATCGGCAGCCGCTGGTGCATGGACGATCCCATGCCCGAGGATATGGCGGATCTCGTGGTATACGACGCTGCCGCCGACGTTGAAAAAATAGCCTCGCTCGTGGACTTCGTTTTCTGCGCGGTGGATATGAAGAAGGACGAGATCAAGGCTCTTGAGGAAAAATACGCCAGAGCCGAATGTCCTGTCGTCTCAAACAACAGTGCGCACAGAGGCACGCCCGACGTGCCCATGGTAGTACCCGAGCTCAACGACAGCCACATCGAGATAATACCCGCACAGAGAAAACGTCTGGGCACTCAGCACGGCTTCATCGCCGTAAAATCAAACTGCTCGCTTCAAAGCTATGTGCCTGCCATATACCCGCTCGACAAGAACGGCTACAAGGTCGACGACGTCCTCGTCTGCACCTATCAGGCGATATCCGGCGCGGGAAAGACCTTTGAGAGATGGCCGGAGATGATCGACAACGTGATCCCCTACATCGGCGGCGAGGAAGAAAAAAGCGAAAAGGAGCCGCTGAAAATCTGGGGCACTATGGAGGACGGCGTAATAGTCCCCGCCACTGAGCCTCATTTTACTGCTCAGTGCTTGCGCGTTCCGGTCTCAAACGGACACATGGGCGCGGTATTTATGAGATTCAAGGATAAAAAGCCCTCCAGGGATGAAATCATAGAAATTTGGAAAGGCTTCAAGGGAGCGCCCCAGGAGCTCGGACTTCCCAGCGCGCCCGAGCATTTCCTGAACTACTTCTATGAGGACGATATGCCCCAGACAAAGCTTCACAG
>JAFSXA010000258.1 GCA_017450135.1 Clostridia bacterium
CCGTCCAGTTGCCGGTATTACCGGATTGAGCCCAGCTGACGAAGGTGTAGCCGGTTTTTTCCGGCTCGGGGAGCTTGAACGAATCTTCAACAGAATAAGCCTTTGAAGTATAGCCCTCTGCGTTTTTATAGGTTACTGTGTAGCTGAGCATGACCCAATGGGCATAGAAGGTGGCTGAGCCGGTATTCTTCCATGTGCCCGATACCCAGTAGGTACCGTCGTTGGAGCACTCGCCGTTATTCTCATAGATCCTCGTGCCGCCGTTCTTTGAAGTCCAGAAGCCGTCGAAGGTGTAGCCCGGCCTCGAGGGAATTCCCCAGCCGTTCAGAGTATAATAATTTGAGGAATCATAGGCAACCTTATACTCATTTGAGGTCTTACCGCCGAGACTTCCGCCGTTATAATCGAGTGTCATCGTATATTCATCGGCTTCCCAGTTGGCGGTAAATTCAAGATCCTTATAATCCGACTTTTTAACAACGGCACACTCTGCAAGCTGCCAGGTCGTATCGAAGCCGTCAGAGCTGAACTGGTCGATCTGATAATACACCTGTCCGGTCAGTTTCGTAGCCGGGACGGTGACGTCCTTATAATAATAATTCCATTCATTGTTTACGGCGTCCGCCGACGAAGCGTTGTTATCAATGCGTAAGAATGCGCCGCTGACTCCGTCGTAGGGTTTACCTTCAACACCGGTCTCCCTGCCGTACCATATGCCGCCGTTGAGGCTCCTTGCGCCTGCCGTCCTCTTTGCTCTGACAAGGATCCTGAGCTCCTCGCCCGGCGTTACCTTGAATGAATTGCCGAAATAATGGTCTCTGGAACCTGCGGTATAGGGATTTGACGTCGAATAATCAAGAACAGTTGAGCTGTTGATCTGATTCAGCGGTATGCAGACAGTCTTCTGAGCCGCAGTCCCGTTTGAGCCGGTCCAGCCCTTGAAGGTGTAGCCGGTCTTGGACGGATTGTTTATTATCGCTCTCGGCGTAGTAGTATCGTAGGAAGTCGGATTTTCATTCGCTGCAACGCCGCCCTTGGTGTCGTAGCTGACATTGTAGCCGATGATTTTCCACTGAGCCTTCAAAGTCACATTGCCGTATTTCCCTTTTACAGAGGCTCCGGCTGAATAGGTCGAGTCGCTCTTCCAATTGTTGACGGTGGAGACCGGCTTCCACCCCGAGAAGGTATAGCCGAACCTGCTGCAGGTCGGCAGAGTCGAGGCCGACTCTATATTATACGTCAAGCTGCTGACAGCGCCGCCGCAGTTGGGGTCGAAGCTGATCGTATAGCTTACAGGCTCCCATTGTGCGGTCAGGGTATCCCTGCTGCCGTCCGTCGGGCCGAAGGTGAATACCTTGGTATCGGGGTCAAACTCGCCGTTGATATCGCCGCCGTGATCCCAGCCCTTGAAGCGGTATGCGTCCCTCTGAGCGTTCGCAATGGTCTTGGTGGTGGAATACTCCTGGGTAAAGCTCTGATCCGCCGCACTCGAATTCCATTGTCCTCCGTTCGGCTTGACGGTCAGGGTGATGCTGTTGCGCGTCCACTTTGACCAGAGATATACATTCTTGTAGGAGGTTGGAGCGGTGAGGGTGGAATACAGGTTTCCGCTGCCGTTGCCGCTCTGATCCTTGCCGTCAAACCATCCATGGAAGGTGTAGCCGGTACGGTTGATATCCGACAGTGAGCCAATCTGATCACCCGGCGTGAACTGCTTGGAACGGGGAATAGGCACGCAGACGTCGTCCGCTTTTCCGTGGATATTCGTGATATCCTGAACCATTATATTGGAATATGTTATAGTGGAGCTTTTTGTGAGATTTCCCCAGCGTACGAACACATTGGTATATCCCGGATATACGGTAAAGGTACCGCCTGAGGCAAGATTCTCTTTATAATATGAGGTGCTGTAGCTGCCGCCCGCAGCAGAGTCATAGGGCAGGACTGTGGCGCGAGGCGAGCCTCCCTCGGAGGTATAGAGCAGACGGTATGTATGCCCTGCCGTCAAAGCCATACGTGTTGAGGCCGGGCTGATATAGCAATCGACGTCGGCGCCCGAGGTCAGTGAAAGGGTGTTAGCCGCATAATTTGCAGTGACAGAGGACAGTCCTCTGCCGTTTGTGAAGGAGATCGCGTCAAAATCATAGTAGTTGTCAAACAATACGTCGGGCTTGAGGAGATAGTAATAAACAAAGTTATAGTTGTTGCCCTTTACCGCATTGCCATACGTCACGGCAGTACCCTTGTCGTCTCCGAAGGTGACGCCCTCCCCGCAGGCCGAGTGGCTGCTCTGCGTGTCGAAGACCGGCAGAGCGGAGAGCTCCTTATTTGCAAGCGCAGACGAGCTTGGAACGGTGGAGCCACAGTTCTTGCAGCCTATGTAGGTAAAGCCCGCGTAATTCTCTGCGGTGAAGCTGACCCTGTCGTACGAATTCAGCGTCCCGGTGAAATCGGTGAGCGATTCGTCCGGTGAGATCCTGATCTGAGTGTAGGTCCCGTCCTGATTTGCCTTCAGACCGATATTGACCTGCTTCGCGGTCTTGGTGCTCCGCGCGTTATTTCCGCTGATAAGATTATTGACCGCGTTTGTGAGATTTGTCGCGAGGGTGGCGTTTTCCGTCGATGCGACGATTCCCAGCGCGTTCTGTGCAGCCGAAAGGGCGCTTGTATATGCAGTCCAGTAGCTGCTTGTAGTGTCAAAAAACTTCTCCTGTAAGGCGTAGCTGTACTTGTTAGCGTATTCAACTGCCGATCTGAGATTTGTCTTGTCTCCGTTCAGGAAGTCGACCTTGGTAAAGGCGTCGCCGGCATGATGATCGCCGTTCTTCCTTTTTATATGGCCGTAGGCTCTGTAAACGAATGAATTACCGGCCGATATGCTCTCATTCGCATAGCTTCTGTCGGTCCTGCGCTTCGGTGTTGCAGCAGTTTCGCGTGTGAACGAATATGAGTCCAGAGCCGAATGCTCCAATATACTGTTCTGCTCGTTCGTTTCAAACCGGTCGGTATTGCCGATGTAGTAGTAGGACTGGCAATCGGACTCACGCCAGTCATCGCCGTTACTGCTGCCGCCGTATTCGATATAAGCGGAGAGATACGGGATATCGCCAAGCCTTAAGACGCGCTTGCTGTCAATATACAATCTGCCGGTACCGCCTATTATATTTGAACCCTCGTTCCTCTGCGAGCCCATCCACCACCAGGTGCCGCCGCTGGTGCTCGAATAAGAATTGGTGTTGTCAACATTGTATAAAGCAGTCGCATTCTCATTTCCGTGCCAGGTATTCGGCGTGGGATTGGTATCGGAGAATCCGGCCGTAGTCATGGGGCTCTGTTTCCATGAGCCGGTGCCGTCCGAGCCGGTGCTGCCCCACCAGCCGCTGCCTATCCTGATACCGGACGCTCCCGAATTCTTGATGCTGTGAACGCCGTACATAAGGGAGGATATGCCGACCTGATACTTGGATGAATTATGGCTGCTGACCGCCGACGCGGAGGCGGCAAGCACTCCGGTAAACGGCTTGTAGACGTAGGTCTTGGCGGTAACGGTCTTGGTTATCCCGTCAGAGGCGTCAAGATAGGTGGCTGTCCATGTGATATAACCGTTGGAATTTGCCTTGGAGCCGCCGGTGAATCCGGCAGCGGTAAGCGAGGTGTTATTGCCGCTGAGGGTAATGGTGTTGTTGATATTATTCAGACCCGTCAGCGTAGCTCCGGTATAAGTGATCTTGACGTTCTGTGCATTCTTGTAATAGAAATAAACATTGGCTCCGCTCGATATGGCTTTATAGCCCCTGTTGGGAGTCTGTGTGACGGTAAGATCCGACGAATTGAGCGAGCAGGTCTGATCGAGGACGTACTGGAAGCTGACCGTCGACGCAGATGTCGATGGGGTCAGATAGATCGTCTCGGGCACGTTGAAGCAGACGAAGTCGTCAGTAGATACAACGCTTGAATTTGTTGAGATCTTCGTCTCATAAGTCAGCACGCTGCCGCCGCGGATCAAGGTGCCGTTTGAGGATTTGATCGTCGCGGTGTTGGCTGATGCTCCGGTATGGTCTGTCGGGTCGCAAAGCTTTCCCGCATCGGATTTGAGATTATTATAGAAGCTCTGATAGTCGGAGCCTGTGCCGGCCGCAGTCATGTTTGCATAGTCGACATGGCTGTTCAATGTGTCGGCATAGCCCTCGCGCAGATCGCTCTTATTGACCGTTGTGGTATGGAAAGCCAGAACATGCTCGCCGTTGAGGGTTTCGGTAATGGCTTTTATACCGAGGATCTTGAATCTCCAGCTTGTGACAAAGCTGAAGTGCATATGGGTAACCCCTTTGATTATTGAGCCGTTCAGCTTATACAGGCCCCTCGCAATTGAGGCGTCGTTATGGTCGTCATAGCTTGATGTGTCGACGGTGCAGGTGATGGTATCGAGATCCGACATTCCGGAATCGCTGACAGTGCAGTTGGTTATTTTATCAAGCCTGTTGCCGTTCTTTCCGTTCTGATGATAATACTGCGCCCAGCCCGCGCTGAAATTCGGAATCTGATTGTAATTTGAGTAGCGCGAGGTGTCAACAACGATATAAGATACGCCGCAGGTGTGCGTCTGATCGAGAACCGTACCGTTGTTATAAATGAACTGTCCGGTGGGAGCAGTTTCATAATCCAGGGTGGATTCATTTGTTATTTTGCCCCAGAAGCGGCCCTCCATCGCGTCTGATTCATGGTTGGAATTGTTGTAATGAGTAATTACGCCGCCGTTATTTACAACGGCAAATGCATCGGTAGAGGTGGTTGACGAGCCCGGAACAACGTTCTCGCCGTGAGGTACCGAGAAGGAGGTCGAGTTTTGTCCCGAGCCTACGAACGAGATAAGAGGTGCGGCATAGTTCGGGCTTGTACCCGAGGCAGTGGTTTTTAGCATCATGGAACGGTGTGTGCCGCCCGAATACCTGTGAGCGCCGGTCAGGAATGAAAAGCTTTCGCTCATCTCGGCATTGTCACCCTCATTTTTGTAGCTCATGAAAGATGCTATGCCCGCCTGATTCAGCAGAGGTTTGTATATACCGGTATACATGAATGCAAAGTGGCAGGTCGAGCCGATAATATATTCTACGACCCATTCAATTATGTAAACTCCGCCCTCAGCGCCGTTAAAAGTTCCTGACGAGGAGTCAAGTTGATAGGATATCTCTCCGTTATTGCTCGTCATCAGAGCCGTACCGGAAGCCGCAGATGTGCGGTTCCACGCCACTTTTGCTCCGGTGACAGACTGCAGGGAGCCGTTGACCTTGAGCTTCAGACTCGATGTCAGATCCGAGGTGCTCCCCTTCTGATACACAGAATTGACGAACAGACGGATCGAGCTCGCATCATGGTTGGCAAAGTAAACCACGGAAGATGAGTCGACTCCTCCGTTTTCGCCCACGGAGCCGGAGAGCCTGTCATAGTTGCAGAAATAACGGAATTTATTGCTGCCCGGCTCCAGATAGATCGTCTCGGGGGCATACGCGCTCTGCTCGGCAATCGAACCCTTGTATTTATTCGCAGCGGTACTGACCTTGGCGTCCGCATTCAATACCGAGGGATCAAAAACAAAAAATGTTGATGCAAGCAGCAACGCGCACAGAATAACGCTCAGCAGCCTTCGGCCGAGCCTGTTGACCTTATTAAGCTTGTTATTCATAGATATCCTCCCTGTCAATGATTTATTATTTCTGATAACATGATATATTCCATAATAAATATAATACAATAATATGAAGCTTACGTCAAGCCGCAAAACTATTTCGATATAAATCATTGCTTTATTAACATACGCATGGTATAATTTATTTAATATAAATATATACTGCTTCGCAATAAAAGGAGGACAACATGAAAAAAGCATGGATAATTCAGGGTGGTTGGGAAGGACATGAGCCTGACCTTGTATCTAAGCGTTTTGAAGGGCTGCTTCGCGGCGAGGGCTTCGAGGTGCAGGTATTCGATGATCTGCAGGTTCTCGCCGACCGCAGGGATGAACTCAACGAGCTCGATCTGCTGGTTCCGTTATGGACAATGGGTGAAATTACTCACGACCAATCCGTAGCGGCGGCCGAGGCGGTAGGTAAATACGGAGTAGGACTGGCGGGCTGTCACGGCGGAATGTGCGACGCCTTCCGCAACGATACGGAATGGCAGTTTATGACTGGAGGCCAGTGGGTCTCCCATCCGGGCGGAGACGGCACTCCCTACCGCGTGAACATACGCAGATGCTCCTCGCCCCTGGTCGAGGGGATCAACGACTTTGACGTCTCAAGCGAACAGTATTACGTACACATCGATCCCGCCGTCGAGGTGCTGGCAACGACCAGATACCCGATCGTCAACTACTACCATGCCGCAAACGGCGAAGTCGACGTACCCGTCGCGTGGACTAAGCGCTGGGGACACGGCAGGGTTTACTACAATTCCCTGGGTCACCATAACGACGTTTTCGACATTCCGGAGGCGATTGAAATGATGCGCCGCGGAATGCTCTGGGCGGCTGAGGGCAAGCAGATCTTCCGCGATCTGGAGCTTGATCCCGAGCAGTACACCAACACCGCAAAGATGTATTGATAAAACACTTTCTTAACGGATAATCAAAAAGGAGCTTTTATTATGAATAAAGTCAATATCGGCATCGTAGGCTGCGGCAACATAAGCGACATCTATCTCACAAACCTCACCGGAATGTTTGCCGACAGAGTCAACGTCGTCGCCGTGTGCGACCTCATCCCCGAAAGGGCGTTGAACGCTCAGAAAGAATACGGAATACCCAAGGCATATTTTACCGATGAGGAGATCATGGCTGACGATGAGATAGAGCTTATCGTCAACATAACCACCCCGGATCAGCACTGCCCGGTAAACCTGATGGCTCTGAATGCCGGCAAGCACGCCTACTGCGAAAAGCCTCTCGCCGTCTGCAGAGAGGACGGAGAAAAGCAGGTCAAGCTTGCAAAGGAAAAGGGACTGCTGCTCGGCGGAGCGCCGGACACCTTCCTCGGCGGAGGTATCCAGACCTGTCGCAAGCTTATTGACGACGGCTGGATAGGCGACGTTGTGGCTGTCAACGCCTCCATGCGCTGCCGCGGACACGAGTCCTGGCATCCAAGTCCCGCCTTCTACTACAAGGTCGGCGGCGGCCCGATGTTCGACATGGGACCCTACTATCTGACCTGTCTTGTAAACCTTGTCGGCGCTGTGGACAGCGTAATGGCATATACCCGCATTACCTTCCCGCAGAGGCTTATCACCTCCGAGCCGCTTCGCGGCACATTGGTCGACGTTGAAGTGCCCACACATATCGCAGGACTGATGAAATTCGCCAACGGCGCTATCGGCACGCTGACCACGTCCTTCGACGTTTATGACGACCATCAGGCGTGCATTGAGGTCTTCGGCTCACGCGGCAGTCTGATAGTACCCGATCCCAACGGCTTCGGCGGGCCGGTAAAGCTCCTGCGCGGCACCGCTACCGCATATGAGGAGGTACCCGTTGTATACGATTACCGTGAGAACAGCCGCGGAGTAGGTGTAGCGGATATGTGCACCGCTCTGCGCGAGGGAAGAAAACCGCGCGCCAACTGTGAACAGACCTTCCATGTGCTCGACCTGATGTGCGCGTTCCATGAGTCCTCACAGGCAGGCTCTGAGATAAAGCTCAGACAGGGCTTTGACCGCTGTCCATCCCTATCTCTCGGAGAAAAATTCTGATATAAATAAGCACTGAAAAAAAACAGGATGCAGAAATCATTTTCCGCATCCTGTTTTTAGCTTCTGATAATATTCAGAACCGCCTCAATCGGCGTTGACAAGCCATTCATGCTCCTTTGAATAGAGCCTTGTGGTCTTGTACCACGGGTCGCCGTCGATATGCCTTATCATCCAGACATAGTACATCGTATACCCGGGCGCAGTTACCTGCTGATGATCGTTGCCGTCGGTGATGGTGCAGTAGGCGCCGTCAGTGCTCTTATACACATTATCACCGTTGAAGCATGCACCGAAGCCCTGCGGCGGATCGAATCGGTAATAATAGACCTCGGGCTGAGGATGATGGTGCGGCGGATAGCTCGACCATCTGCCGGGCTGATTGAAAACCTCGCCCATTACCATATTTGAGTACGGAGCGTTGTCGTAATCAAACATGGTGGAGCAGATCCTGTAGCCCGTGCCCTCCCACTGGCCTTTGCCGAAATGCTGATAGAGGCAGTCTTCGGGTTTATAAAATACCGGTTCAAAATCCCTGTCGTTATCCGTCTGCTGAATAATAAACTCGCTGTCGGCAGACGCAGAGACTTTGACGGCTGTCCTGCGCGGAACGTGCAGGCAATAGGGCTGCTTTTCAAATGGATCCTTTCTTTTCATTCTCTCGGTTTTATCAGACCACGATATGTTCATATCACCCGAAAGGATAAGAATGGCGGTCTCGTTATCATCGTCAAATAAGCTGAAGCTCTCCCCTTTCATCAGGCGTTTGACCTTGATATTCATTTTCATCTCGGGGTTTTTGCCGTCCATTTCGCAGAGAATTTTTTCGTTCTTATCATTGAATGACGGATTCTCAAGCATACAATTTCCTCCTTGCAGATTATTTTATTATCAGCCTTTCCAACGTCCTGTATTCCGGACAGTACTGCGCAAGCATGGACTCAGCCTCATCCATACGGAATTCGAGGCCGTCGGTTCCGTCGAAGGCGTAAAAAACGAATATCGCCTCGCGCTCGCCGGGCTTGAGCATCGTGCGCTGGCTGTCGCTGGAAGGGTTGCCGAAGCACCCCTCATCGTCGAACAGCGCAGGCAGGAATTCGACATTATACTCGTAGCTGTCCTTGCCTATACCCTTGTAATGTGTGCCATCGGGAGCGCGCATAAGCGTTATATCACCGCTGACCTTTGAAAGATCGTAGGTGCCTATCGAATAGCCGGAGGTCACTGAAATGATATTATTGATATCCACAGCGTTGTTTACAAAATAGAGCCCCTTTTTGAGGATGATCCTCCTGAGCATCTGTTCCGCCGCCGAACGGTAGGAATGGGGATCCTTACCAAGCGCCTTATACGCCCTTCTGGTCGGAGCAATGTGAGGAATATTTACAATATCCTTTGTCTCATACTCCGATCCGATACGCTCGATTATTTGATCAAATCTCCCGACCAGCTCCTCCGGGCTCTTTTCAATGACCGCGGAGAAACGGATCACACCCAGCGCTGCGTCGGGGATCTTTTCTTTTATCTCTTTACTGATGCTTATATTCATATACGTCTCCTGTGCATTTGACTGTCTGACGGCAGACAGATATTTTAAATTCACTACGTAAGAAATTATATATCAATTGAGTCGATATGTCAATAAAGCTCGATCCGGGAAAGGACGATCGGCTTCTATGAGAATCAATAGAAAAATCAACAGCCGCCTGTTGAAAAGCGGCTGTCGTAAGCAGTTCTTTAAAAATCAGTTGATCTTTATAACGATATCAGAAAGAGGATATGCGCAGCACGGATGAACATAGCCGAACCGGGCGTCGGCAATACGCCGCTTATCCACGCCCTGCGGAATGAAGTATTCTCCGCTGACGATCTTGCTGCGGCAGAAACCGCACTCACCGCTCCTGCAGCGAGCCTGAACGGCAATACCCGCCTTTTCAAGAGCGCAGAGGATACTGTCGGAGCTGTTGCACTCGGTTTCATATTTGCTGCCCCTGTCAATGACCGTGAGGCTGAAGGTCTTTTCGAGCATATCCTTCGGGTAACCGGGCTCTATGGCAAGATCCCTGCGTCCCGACGACATTTCAAAGCGGATGTATTTATTCTCAAGTCCGAGCTTGGGAAGCTCCGACTGCAGGAATTTGTACATGGGTCCGGGGCCGCAGACAAAGATGCTGTAAGCCTCGTCGGCAGGAGCATACTTCTTTATAAGATCGGCGCCTATGAAGCCGGTCTCGTATTTTTTGCTTGTGCTGTCGCTGAGAACGTAGCAGACCTTGAATTTGTCGCACTTATCAGCCAGAGCGTCAAGCTCCTTTTTGAAAAGAATTTCCCTTGTGTTGCGTGCGCCGTAGAGCAGGATCAGATTGAAATCGCTGTCGCCTGACGCAATATCCTCAGCCATGGAGATAAACGGGGTTATTCCGCTTCCGCCTGCAACTCCGACAACGGTTTTGGCGTCGCGGAGCGGTTCATATCCGAAAGTACCCTCGGGAGGATAGGCGGTTATAATATCCCCTGCCTGCCAGTTGTCAAGGATGTGGCCGGAGGCAAAGCCGGCAGGAACTCTCTTGACTGTTATACGGTATTCACCCGAGAGCGAGTCCCTCGGAGATGAGGAAAGAGAATACGGGCGCGTAAGCACGGAGCTGCCGACTTTAAGCTCAACGGTAAGGTACTGACCCGCCTTAAAATACGGGAGCATCCTGCCCTCGGCGGAGGTAAGAATGTAGCTCTTGACATCTTCACTGAAAACGTCGACTTTCTTGATGCGAAGCTTCAGGCTCTTCGGATGGAGCTGTTTTGCGATCCTGTTTACGTTGAAGGTGTCGGGATGCCTTGCGATATGCGCGGAAGCCATGTTGACGTCCAGCATTCTGCCGGTAACAACATTCAGGGTCTTCAAAATGTCGCGTCCCTCTGATTTGACTTTAAATGTATTTTTCATTTCGCCGCTGCCTCCTTTCTCATTTCGGCAAGTACGCCCTCAGCCGCTAAATTACCGGTGGTATAAGACGGGCTGAAGCCAATGCACTGCATAGTATATCCGCCTGCAAAATACAGATGGTCTATCTTTTTGCCGAAGGCCTGGTTTGCTATCCTGTGCACGATGGTATCCGTGCCGGAAGCGTCAAAACCGTAAATTGTGCCGTTCGGCGCGTCGGTATAGTGCGCGTATGTTACGGGGGCGGCAATTTCGATCTCTTCGATGTGCTCGCGGATCTTGCAGCCTGTGGCCTTCTCAAAAACAGTGATCATTTTATCGGCAAATTCGCGCTTTGTTTTTACATAACTCTCAGCAGTGACGTCGTTCCAGGAATTGTCACCGGCAAAGATGCTCGTCATATAGAGAACCGAAGTGCCCTCGGGCGAGCAATCCGGGATCGCAGTATTCAGGCAGACCGTAGCCTGAACCGAATTGGTATCCCTTCTCTTCATCAGCTCAGCCTGACGCCTGGTATCTGCGGTGTTGTAGATGAAATATGTATGATTGTTGAGTCCCAGCTCCTCATACGAACGGTTGAGGCCGATGAATACGGCAAAGCCCTTGACCGCAAGCTTTTTAGCATTGAGGTCCTTGATACGGAACTTGGGTATCTCATTGGTATCGATGAGCTTGGTATAGGCGTTGTACGGCGAAGCGTTGCATACAACATAGTCGGAAAGTATCTCCCTTCCGTCCTCAAGAAGAACACCGTAGGCCCTGTTATTGTGAACAAGAATCCTCCTTACAGGAGAATTGAACCAGGCCTCTCCGCCGAGCTCCTCGAATCTGTCGAGCAGAGCGCAGCTTATACCGTGGCTTCTCGTCCTGGGTATTACGGCACCGTCCACTACATAGGAATGAAGCATTGTAAAATAATGTATAAAGTTCAGCTCGTCAAGATTGACGCCGAGATAGCACCAGTAGCCGCCGAATATGTCGCGGACTTTTTTAGGCACGTTGAGAGTATCGAACACCTGATTAACCGAATAACCGGCAATGTTGATAAAGCTCAGATGCTCGCCGAAAATCGACTTCAATGTATCCGAGGTAAAGTCCTCTATGCTTGACAAGAAGTCTATACCGTTGTTGATGACCTCGCACAGATCGAACAGCTTGTTGCAGACATCCTCGGTGCCCGGCGCATATTCCTGAACCTTGGCGATGAATCTCTCTCTGCCGAGAGGAAGGCTGTAATCAAAATTAGCAGATCCATCGTCGATAGTCATTGTTCTGAACGCCTCGTCGAGAGTGACCCACTCAATACGGTCGGAGACTCCGAGATCGTCAAAAATCTTTTTCAACGGGCCGCCTTCCGGAGTGAACGGGCCGATTCCGCAGAGCTCGTGCAGAGATGCCTCAAACTCAAATCTGCCGCGAACAAAGCTTGTGGCGAAGCCGCCGGGAATATTGTGCTTCTCGAGCAGCAGAGTTTTTTTGCCCTCGAGCGCAAGTTTTGTTGCCGCAACAAGTCCGCCGTTACCTGCTCCGACAACAATTGCATCGTATTTTTCAGCCATATTTTTCCTTCTTTCTATATATTTATTTATTATACTTTCTATTATTTTACCATAGAACCATCGGTTATTCTTTATACAATTACTTTAATTTGTATAAAAATATGACGTTAATAGTACTCGGCATCAATCTCATCGGGTATGCTGACCCTGAATGATTCTCCCCTGAGCTCAAACTCAATATTACCGTATGGCGACGGAATAGAGAATTTTGCCCATTCGAGGCCGCAGGGATCCGGGTGCAGTGCTATCTTCTTAAAGCCCGGTTCAAGCATTCTGAAGCCCGAGAGAGCAACAGGCAGCTGATACAGCGGAGTTCCTCCCCATGCATGACTGTAGTCAAAGCCGGTGTAATCGGTTGCGCTCCAGCCCTCCTGCAAGCCCTTGTCGGTTATTCGAGCCAACGGCTTCCAGCGGTCGAGCAGCTTCATACCGTATTTTTTGAACAGGCCTGTAATTCTCAGCGAATCGAGTACAAAGTGTGCAAAATACGGCTGGTAATCAGCAGGCGGATCAACAGCGATCCTCTCCATAATCTCGCGTGCCCTTTCCCCATCGCAAATACCGCAATACACAGCCAGCGTATTCGCTTGGGTGGTATGGTACTTTTTATCAGTATTGCAGGGCATATATCCGGAAACATCCGGATGACCGCCGCGATCTGCCGACTGCGGAGTATTTAGACCGTCAAGATAGAGTCCGGCACCGGCGTCATAAAGCAGGTCGTTTACAGCCTCTTTAACCCTGCAGGCTGATTCCTTCATCACGGCCGCCAAGTCCTCCCTGCCGGTCAGGGAATATATCTTTCCGGCGATGTTCAGCGCCTTATAATACAGGGAGTTCATCGCAGTCTGTGCCAGAGCCTTCGGCGGATGGTGAAGGCTGTATCCGTCGATATCTATCCAGTCGATAAACATCCACGAGGGCGGCGTCTCAATGAGGCCGCTGTCGCCGGTATATGAGTCCATCCTTTTCATCAGGAAGTCAAGTCCGGCTGAGCACCGTGAAAAAATCTCATTGTCGCCGGTAAACATATAATAATCCCACAGCATGAACTCCCATATCAGCGAATAAGAGGTGTGGAACATAAAGCCTTTCTGATCCTCAAGCAAGTCCGCAGTCCTTATGAGGTCAAAGCGCGTAAGCGCAGTGTCGCCGGTGGTAAAGTAACCCATCAAGCTTTCAATAAAGTAGTCGCCTGTGCAGGCAAGGGGCTCCTGGTGCCTCGGGCTGTCAAGATGCAGATGCTGGCAGCAGATCTGAAGGGTTTTTTCACACAGCCTGATAACCGAATTCAGTTCGCTGTCTGAGCACTCGAAACTTGACTCAGCCTTTGCAGGATAGCAGGTGAAAATTATACCGATATTGCTGACGGTAAGAGGTTTCTCACTTCGGTTTTCAACCTTGAGCTTAAAACCGCCGCATGACCGCATAAGCTCTGCCCTGTAATCGAGAGAGGAATCTGCCCTGATAAGCTCCCGGGGCTGATCCTGTCCCTCTAATTCAAATGGAGTAAGAGAGATCAAGCATTCACCGTTGCAGCTGAGACTGAACACAGGGTAAGCAGAATAGATGCGGTCAAATTCGAAGACTTTTTCCGTTACAGTCCCCGGTTCGGCGACGAGTGCTTCCGGATTTATCGGAGTTATAAACCGCTCCGACAGCAGAGGGATCGGCGATAACTCCGCCCTTCTGTCCTCCCCTACCTCAGCCGAAACGCTCGGGTCGGGTCTTAGGGTAAAATCACATTCAGTCGGCGAAATGAAGCGCGGATCAAGGCCGGTGAGCCAGCTTTCATCCGTTCCGAAGCGAACGGAGCTTCCGTCGCCGAACTCAGCCTCGCCGTCAATGTACAGTCCGCCCTGACCCGACGACCATTCCGTTTCTACTGCGGGAGATAGCCTGACCCTCACGTAGATCTCGATCACGGACGACTTGGGAGTCAGCACATATTCGCTAAGATAATTCACGGGCATTGGGTCGATCCTGAGATGATCCCCTCCGGGCGATACCGGCCCCACGCCGACGAATCCATCATTTACGAACATAACGTATCTTGTGTCGGCGCCTACTTTCAACCTGACTCGTTCCGGTTTGAGCCCGAAATCAAGCTTTTTCACAAAATAAGCGGTGACGAAATTATCCACGCCCTCGCAGAACACCGACGCCTTGCCGTTCTGCTTATCACTGTAAGCGGCCTTCGGCAGCCAAATCCATTCAGCCATAGCATCACCTCCATGAATCACAGTCAGGATTATATCAGTTTTCAGAGAAAAATTCAACTGCAAAGGCGGTATGGTTTCCCATACCGCCTTGAGTGATATCTGATAAACTCAGTATCCATTTAAAATGATTCAGATTTTCGGCAACCAATTGGTGACGAAAACGAGGATCGCTTTGATGATAATTATGATCCTGTCGAGCAGTGTCTTAGCCGTTGAAACGATCGGTTCTTCGATCGGCTCGTCGGTTACTTCCTCATCCAAGGTCGGATTCTGATCGATCAGGTTGAGGTACTCGACGTACGATTCGGTTTCGAGCAATTCCTCCTCGGATTTCGTCTGATCGACGTTAGCAAGGAGCACGCCCGCCTGTTCAAGAACCGCAACGTCAAGATCATCGATCACACCGTCGTGGTTGCAGTCGGCGGCCATATATGCCGAATCGCCCACCTGCTCCTTTGTCAGCAGTCCGTTTGCAAGACAGTTGACAAAGAGCGCATCCTGACCGTCGTACCAGCTGTCGCCGTCAACGTCGCCGAAGATAACTGCCTCGTAGGTATTGATTACCTCGTCGTCCTTCATTACACGTATCTCGGTGCCGGTACCGATCTTATCCCTGCTGTAGGATAACGTCATTGAATCGTCAGCCAGCAGAAGATATCCATCTGCATTCGGCAGGTTGCTTGTCAAGCCGTAGATAACGCCGTTGTCATTGTCAACGTTTGAGCCGTTCACCGCTGTGATCGCACTGACCTGAACAATGCAGAAATCCTTGTGTCCGCTGTCCTCTGTCTTGGCGATAATTACCGTTGTACCGGGCGATACAGCTCTGATCTCACCGTCGGCCACTGTTGCGACCTCGGGCTTAGACGACGTCCAGATCACGTTTTTATTCAAAGCCGTAGCAGGCTCTACCGTAGCTGTAAGGGTTTTTGTTTCGGCAACGTTCAAGTAGATCTCATTCTCAGAAAGCGTGATTCCGGTTACACGGTTGTCGATCAGCTGAGGAACATCCATTTCATCAAGAGTTGTTCCGCAAACTGTGCAGACTCGAACCATTTTACCCGCATGAGTTACAGTCGGGTTGACAGTCATCTTCCACGCGGAAGGCGTATGACCGTTTGCAGGAACGTAATCCGAAACATAGCTGTCGCCGCAGAGGCAGGTGTAAGTCGTGTAGCCCTGTTGAGTGCAGGTCGGCGGTGTTACGACAGTGGTGTACGAATGAATGTGATCCCACTGCGCATAGTAGGTAACGTCCGATGTGCCGGTGTAGCTCGTTACCTGTGAGCCGCCTGTCGGCTGAGTGTACCAGCCTGCGAACGTATATCCCGTTCTTGACGGGCTCGGGAATGTCGGCGAGTGGGCAGTCGAGGTGAAGTGCGGATACGCCGACTTGTTGCCGTTCGGCGTGTATGCCGCGTTCGCGTTGCCCAGCTTGTTGCCGCCGCTCTCCGCGTCATACCATCCGCTGAACGCCCATACGTCGTAAGCGTAGAGCTCGGTATTCGATGAGCCGGTGTAGTTGTAATTGAAGGTGATCTTACCGCGGTTGGTGTTGTTCTTCGTAGCCGCTGCAGCGAGGTTGATCGACTTCTGAATTACCTGGGATGAGAACGCCGGATAGAGGTTTACAGTTGCGCCGTGCACAGTTGTGAGGTTCCTTACGCTCTGGCCGCTTGTGTAAGCTCTGTTGCCGCCGCTCGAGGTCGCCCAGCCGTCAGCAGTATACTTCGTGTACTTCTTATTCGTCTGAGCCGCCGGTGCGGTGCTGTCGGCTGTGCCCTTGGAATATGTGACTGTGAAGCTGTCTTCGTCGGCGCTGTTGTTCTTCGTCATCGAGTTGGTGGCAAGATTTACATATGCGTCAAATGCCGCAGTCTGCTGTGCAGGCAGATTGGTCGTCGAAGACGCCTGACCCTGATTATACTTAATATAGTAATTGTTGGCAACCCAATGAGCATAATAGGTAACATTATCCGTGCCTGTGTAGCTCGTTACCAGGTCGCCGCCGGTCGGAGCCGTGTACCAGCCTGCGAACGTATATCCCGTTTTTGACGGGCTCGGGAAGGTCGCCGAGTGGGCTGTTGCGGTCCACAGGGCGTAGAGTGTTCTCGCCCGATCGGGAGTATAAGATTCTTCCGCTCCGCCTACTCTGCCGCCGGAGGTCGTGGTGCCCCAACCTGCGAACGCGTATGTTGTATACGCCGTCGAAGTTGTTTCGGCTGTAACGTTGTCATGATATTTGAATGTTACCGTGCCGAGGTTGGTGTCGGCATGCGTCGCCGCTGCGGGAAGCGTTATCGGATTATATACCGTGGTCGATGCGAAATACGGGAACAGGTTGAAGGTGCCGTTCTGCGTTGATGTAAGATTCGATACGCTCTGGCCGCTTGTATAAGCCCTGCTGCCGCTCGGAGTTCTCGACCAGCCGTCCGCCGAGTACGCCGTGTACTTGGTGTTGGTCTGTGATGACGGAACGGTGCTGTTGCCGCCGTTGATATCGAAGGTTACCGTAAAGCTGGTTGTGGCGGCGGAATTGTTCCTGCTCATGCTGTTGATGGCAAGAGTGATATTCTCGTCATACTTTGCCGCCTGCGATGAAGGAAGATTTAC
>JAFSXA010000259.1 GCA_017450135.1 Clostridia bacterium
GAAGAAGCAATAATAAGGCAGGAATTACAAAGCTTATTAAGCTGTCTCGGAACACCGTTGGCAGCGTTTGCAAGAGCCTCAAGAGCATTGTCATCAAAGATCTGCCGTGAGCAATGTACAGCGCTGAGCTTCTCCTGAATGTAAAGTTTGGATTCAGCCTTTGTAAGACCCTCCATATTGTAATTCATCGTAATACGCTGTCGCAAAGGTTCGTGGATAGTGAGATTAAGCGTGTTATTGAGCTGAGGAAGCCCCGCAAGAAGGACAATAGCTCTGTCCCTGGAGTCCATCTCGAAGTTAAATAGAATCTTCAGATCGTTCAGAATCGCATTGCCAATGTGATTGGCTTCGTCAATAACAATGATGGGAGTAATGCGCTTCTCAACAGCGTATCAAAGAGCTTTTTCTTCTCCTCATTCTTTTCGTGCTCCTTTAACAACTGCAGCAGATCTACAGAATCCGGATCATTATCACGAAACACTCCGTTGTAAAGGGAGTAGAGATCAGTGCCATACGACACAATTTCATGGCTGTCTGAAATACCATATATGTTTAGAATGTGATTCATAAGGCGGTAATCCGTCTTGAGTCCCTCGACAAGCACAAGTATTTTGCTCTTGTCAGCCATTGAATTCACCACTCATATACAGCTTTTCCAGATTGTGCCCCTCTCGAAGCTCTCTTGTTGTTGCGTTTGCAAATGCAGTGAGCTTTTCTTTAGTAAGAATAAAGAAGCAATCCGGACGCATTATCCTATTGGACATAAGGTTAGTGTTGTGAGAGGTCAGTATTACCTGCGTGCTTGCCATCTTTTCGAGAATGGATACAATGCTTTCGGACAACTCAAAATGATAAAATGCGTCAAACTCGTCTATAAACATTAATGATACATCCTGTGCGGTTTTATACCAATAGAAAAAGGTATATAAAGCACGGGTTCCGTTAGAAGCAACTCTGAAAAAGGGTAGGAGAGGATTGGCATCAAAGTAAAGAGCCTTTTTGCCGTCAACGCCCTCTTTTACAGTCAGATTATCCTCAATCCCGGCGGAATGCAAAAAGCTCTCAAATTCGCGCAACGTACTATCGTCGAACATAAACTCAAAATAATCGTCACTTTTGGACTTATAGCCGATATATCGGTTCTCATCCAGGCTGCGGAACCAGAGCATATTGTTGACAAATCGCATTGTTTGACGGAGAGGATGATCGTTATTGAGTGCGGTATTATTTATAACATATTTGAGTACGCAGTCCGCATCTTGAAACTCCCAATTTAGTGTTGGCGCAAGCTTATTAACGCCTGATAAGTTGCCGGACTCTGTTACATAGTCATAATCATAGAGTAATTCATCGTTTATAGAAACTGACTCACAAAGCAAGGACTGTTTCTCATCCTTACGATACTTATAATCCACGATATCTGAGCCAAAACGGAAAACATAATGGAACTCGGCATATTTTTTTTCGCTTTCAACATTAAGGTAGTAGTCATATAGATGAGGCCCTACATTTTTAGAGGATGACAGGTGAGAGACAATGTCAAATAAAGCAAGACCGAAATTAGACTTGCCAATTGAGTTTTTGCCATATATTATAGCTTTTCCAATCAAGCCGTTAGACACGCACTCGGTATTGAACTTGTAGTCACGAACGTCGGAAAAGTCAAGCCTCACGGTATCACAAAAATTCTTAAAGCCGGACACCTCAAATAATTGCAGCATGCAAATCACCTCCATAGCCGTATTATAACCGGAATTGAAAGGCAAGTCAACATATCCCGTAAAAAAGTTACGGACGATACAAAAGCGTGCTAATCACCCATTTTGAAGAATGCTCACTTTATTTCCTGCTCTAAAGCGTCGAACTCCGGCGTGGAGAAGAATTCTGCCAGTGTGATGTCAAGACCGTCGCAGATCTTCTTTATCGTCAATATCTTTGGGTCGGTGCTCCGTCCGTACAGAATGTTCTTAACAGAGGTCGGAGTTCGCTAATAAAAAAGCGCTTGATTTGCACCGCTTTCCGGCGCTTTCAAGCAGTATCCGAGACAATATTAAATCGCCGCGAAGCCTTGTAAACACTGGCTCAGCGGCGATTATTAAAAAAGTAGTCAAACAGTAGTCACAGTATGGTGCATAAGGTAAAATGGGAAAGCGATACTATTCAGTATCAGTTGCCGCCGACAAGCGCCATAAGCTCGGAGTCATGGTGATAGGCAAGGCGGTCAGCCTCGTCGAGTATCATAGTCGCTCCGCTGTCGATGGTGTAAGCCTCCCAGCCGGGGTCTCCGGTGCGTGCAAACTGCGCCCAGATACGGCTCATTTTATCGTTCATCGCGCCGGTTGAGTTCGCGAAAACGAGAGGTATCTCCGTGCCGTGGACAGAGCTGGGATTGCCGTAGGTCATGACGTAGGAATAGACCGGCGCACCGCCCTGCATCGCCTTGTGACGGGTGATTTCAAGTATCGGCGGACGGAGATAGCGGTCAACGTACAGCGCGTTGACGGAAGGAATATTGGGATACGCCGCCCTGAAAGCCTCAAAAACCGCCTCGGCGCTGTCGCCGTAGGTATTGCGAAGCTGTATTAAAACATCATCGTCCGTCATATTGGCGTTGATGCCGAAGCCGAACGCCCACTCGTTGAGATTCGTGCCGATGAGAAGCGGCACGTCGAAGCCTGCCTCTGCAAAGCCGTTTTCGGTCAGCGGATGAGTCGGGATAACGTCACCGTCCACAACGGGCATCCACTCGAAGGTGTTGCCGGTGCCAAGAGCGCCGGGCTTGTTGAACTCTGCCGCGACCTGATTTATAGCAGCGGAGCTGACGGAGTTCAGCCGCTCAAAGTCGATAGTCTGGAGCGCGGAAACGTCCGTTATGCCGAGATTCTGCATCGTAAGCTCCGTCACGCGCGACGTTTCTTCTTTCGTTGCGAAGATAGGGCCAAGAACTACCGTGGCACCTGACTCGTTTATCGCTCTGTGGAAGAGCCCCTTTGCCCTCGGGGTCGTCATCAGCGCCAGCACCTTCGCGCCGCCGCCGGACTGACCGAAGATAGTTACGTTGTCGGGGTCGCCGCCGAATGCGGCTATATTGTCACGCACCCACTCGAGCGAGGCGACCATATCGAGAACACCCACGTTGCCGCTCTCAGCGTACTCCTCGCCATAGGCGGAGAGGTCGAGATAGCCGAGAACTCCGAGACGGTGGTTGACCGTCACGACAACTACATTTTCCTTTTCTGCGAGGTTTCTGCCGTTAGTCTGAGCGTCATTTGCCGAGCCTGAGGTGAGTCCGCCGCCGTGGAACCAAACGAGCACCGGGCGCTTTCCGCCGTCGCCCAGCGCAGGAGTCCAGATGTTGAGGTTCTGGCAGTTGTTGTCCTGCCCGTCAGAGCCGCCGAAGAACGAGCTCTGCGGTGATATAGCGCCGTATTCGACGCACTCTCGCACGCCGTTCCAAGGCGTAACCTCAGATGCGGGCTTGAAGCGCTCCTTCGCCTCAGCGTAGGGGACTCCGAGGAAGGTGTAGACGCCATTGTCAGTGCCGCCGGAGATCTGACCGCCGGTGATCGTTACGATTGCACTGCCGTCAGAGGTGACGTTCACCTCCGGCGCGCCGCCGCCGAGCAGACTGCGGATGTAAAAATACCCCGCGACTGCGATTGCTGCGATCAGAAGAACTATTACAAGAAGTGTTATGCCGAGAATTTTCGGCCATCTGCGCTTTTTCTTTCCCATATTTCTGCGCCCCCTTTGCCTAAAGGATACAGCAGGTCTTGCCTAAAGTAAAATGCCGAAATCGCATAGTGCTATACGCTTTGGTTATAGCAGATTACGATTTCGGCATTGTACATTTATTGAAGAATAGGTTATAGTCAGCACATAAATCCAAAGGAGGACAGAAAAATGAAAAGAATAGCATCGCTTTTGTTTGCTCTTACTCTCGTCCTGTTGCTTGCCGCCTGTGCCGGAACACCCAATGCGCCGGCAGCGCCGCCGGAGAGTGCCGGGGGCGTTAAAACTAACGCATTTGACCTCGAAAAGGGCACTGTTCTATTAAATTCCGGCTATGAAATGCCCGTCGTTGGCATAGGAACCTTTATGCTGACGGAGGAGCAGGCGGAAAACTCCGTCTATTGGGCGCTCAAGGCTGGCACACGCCTTATAGACACCGCCGCTGCGTATAACAACGAGGCAGGCGTGGGTCGAGGAATTCAGCGCGCCATTGACGAGGGCATCTGCACGAGGGAGGAGATTTTCGTAACTACAAAGCTCTGGCCCTCAAACTACAATGAGCGCGGAGTTGACAGAGCGCTCGAGACCCTCGGACTCAACTATATCGACCTCATGCTTCTGCACCAGCCCGCGGGCGACTATATGGGCGGCTATGCCGCGCTTGAGAAGGCGGTTTCCGACGGAAAGCTCCGATCCATAGGACTCTCTAATTTCTCGGACGAGCAGTTTGCCGAGGTTGCCGCGAGCGCGACGATTCTGCCTGCCGTTCATCAGGTCGAGACACACATCTTCAATCAGCACACTGCTATGCGGGGCTTTCTCAATCAGTACGGCACTGTGCTTGAGGCATGGTTTCCGCTCGGCGGCAGAGGCCACACGCAGGAGCACCTCGGAAACGAGACTATAACCGCCATCGCTGAGGCTCACGGCGTTTCTGCGGCGCAGATCATAATCCGCTGGCACATTCAGGACGGTCACATCGCCATCCCCGGCTCAAGCAACGAGGCGCATATCATCGAGGATCACAACGTTTTCAGCTTTGAGCTGACGGACGAGGAAATGCAGGCGATCCGCGCCCTTAACACCGACACCGCCTACTATCCGGGCATGGGCGCAACGAGCGAGGAGACCCAGGCGCAGTTCGAGCAGTGGGCGAACGAATGGGGACTGAATATCGACTGACGTGAAACATCAGTATCAGAAATCGTGACGAGTAGCTCCGTCGCTTCCGATTTCCTCAAATTCTCCAATAATACGCTCTATCCTGGAGAAACAATCTCTGTCATCAAGACTGTCATCCTCAATGACAGCCTTGATCCTTTTAAGTGCCGTATAGCATTCAAGCTCTACAATTTTCTCTGGAGACAGCTTCAAATCAGGAAAGGTTATTTGCATTTTTTCTCGACTGAGAAGGTTCGTGAGTATTTCCTTAAATAATTCCATACGCTTCACCACTATTGATATGGGGATTATATCCCCTTAATAAAAGAGATTATAACCCCCATAATATAGTTTGTCAATAATAGTGGCGGGGGATAATCATGATAGTTTTTGACAAATTATGGAGTACCATGGAGATAAAGGGCATTACCACATATCAACTGAGAGAAAAATGCGGAATTGACAGCAAGACGATACGTCGGCTCCGAGCAAATGATAACATAGAGACAAAGACGTTAAACAAGCTTTGTATTGCGCTTCAATGCAGGCTTGAAGATATAGCAGAGTTCATAGATGAATAAAAAAGACTCACATCTTCAAAAGGTGTGAGTCTCATTTTTTATCCTGTTATATCCAACAGCCGCTTGTGCTTTTTGAGTGCTGAGATATAGAAGGTCATTGTCGCCGCGGGGTCGAGAAGTGGCACTCTCACACGGTTCAAGGGCGGCTCGACGCGGCCGTCGGAGAGGGAGGAGTCGAAATTCGGCAGTACGGAGAGATTTATTAAGTCCGTAAACGCACCCATCTCGCTCTGCACTATGAAGCGCACGCCCTGCATCTTCTCATCGCAAAGCCTCTGCCACACGCCAAGCTCGGAGAAGAGGAGCATCGTCTGACCCTCAAGCTCGCTGATATGTATGCCTTCTCTGTTCGCAAGCTGGTGCGACGGCGGCAGGGAAACGAGCAGGCTCTCGGTAAGAAATTCCCTCGTCACAACGCCCGGCGCTTTCACCGGCTCTGTCGTGATAATGAGCTGATATTTATCGTCGTGCAGGCCGGAGAGGAGCAAATCGTTATCGGAAAGCTCAGCAGAAATCTCCGCATTCGGGTCCAGCGCCGTAAGCTTTTCCTCGGTGACCCACATAGGCCCCGGAGCGCAGGAGCCGATTCTGACGCTTGTCAGGCTTTTTGCTCTGTCAGCCATGCGCTCGCTCATTCTCTTTGCGGTGGAAAGCACCTTTTTAGCTTCGGAAACTGCCAAAAGCCCGTTTACGTTCAGCTCAGCTCTGTTTTTTGTGCGGGAAAAGAGCTCGCAGCCGAACTCAGCCTCCAGCTTCTGCATTGCTCTCGTCAGCGCCGGCTGTGAGATGTGGAGCGCCTCAGCGGCGGCGGAAAGAGTGCCTGCTTCGTGGACGCATACTAATTTTTCAAGGTCTGAAAGCTCGAACATTTTGCACCTCCACTATGCGCTCAGGTTATACCCCTATAATAAACCGGCATTGTACAATTTGCAATAGCTCTGCTAATATAAAAATGTAAATAATATATTACGGAGGTCACGAAAATGGATTACATCACTCTCAATAACGGCACAAAATGCCCACTCGCCGGAATCGGCACCTTCCTTATGGAGCCTGCGGACGCCGAGGAGGCGGTTTACAACGCACTCAAGGTCGGCTATCGCCTGATCGACACCGCCAACGCCTATATGAACGAGCGAGCCGTGGGACGAGGAATAAAGCGCAGCGGAGTCGCGAGAGAGGAGATCTATCTCTCCACGAAGCTGTGGCCCTCAGTTTATGCGAAGGCGGACGAGGCAATCGACGCGACGCTCAGAAGGCTCGATGTCGACTACATTGACCTTCTTTTCCTCCATCAGCCGGTGGGCGATTATATCGGCGCATATAAGGCCATGGAGAGAGCGGTAAAGGCTGGCAAGGTCCGCTCCATAGCGCTCTCAAACTTCCCGGAGAAGCAGATAAAAGAGGTAATCGACGCATGCGAGATCGCACCGGCGTTCGTGCAGGTGGAGGCGCACCCCTACTATCCGCAGACCGCACTCAAGGCATTTTTGAAGCCCTACGGCACGGCGGTCATGGCGTGGTATCCGCTCGGTCACGGCGACAAGAGCCTCGTAAATGAGCCGGTGTTCGTTTCCCTTGCGGAGAAGTACCATAAGTCAAATGCCCAGATAATCCTCCGCTGGCACACGCAGGTCGGAAACGTCGTCATTCCCGGCTCAAAGAACGTTCAGCACATTAAGGACAACGTGGATATTTTCGACTTCACTCTCACAGACGATGAAATTTCCAAAATTGCAAAGCTCGACAGGAACAAGGCGTACTACAAGGCTTCCAAGGTAGCGCTTCTCGGCTATCTCGCCTTTGCGCCGGACTTCGACAAGCAGCCTTGAGAGGTAAAGCTATGAGCAAGAAACTTGTCCTTTATTTCTCAGTTTATGAGTCCACCAAAAAGCTTGCGGAGGATATAGCGAAGGAAGCCGGAGCGGATATTGTTGAAATAATCCCTGAAATACCCTACGACTCTGACAGGTCGCACTATTCACTCCTTGCGAAGCTTGCCAAGCGAGAGCATGACGAGGACGCGCGCCCGAAAATCGCAAATTCGCTTCCGATCGCCGACTACGATACAATCTTCGTCGGTTACCCGATGTGGTGGTACACCTTTCCTATGATAATCTACACGCTTTTTGATGAGTATGATTTCGCAGGCAAGACTGTGATTCCTTTCAATACGCATATGGGCTCACGCGACGGCGGCACCTACAAAACTGTAAAAGAGCTGGCAAAGGGCGCAATCGTTAAGGAGGGTATGCCCGTTGAGATGACCGCAGCCGAGAGCGGACAGAGCGAAAACATCAAAAAGTGGCTCGCAAAAATAGGTGTTTAAAGGAGACCGTTCATTATGGAATACGTCACGCTTTCAAACGGCGTACAGATGCCGATCCTGGGCTATGGAGTCTATCAGGTCACAAAGGACGAGTGCGAGCGCTGCGTGCTGGACGCACTGAGGGCAGGCTATCGGAGCCTTGACACGGCGCAGAGCTATTTTAACGAGGAGGAGGTCGGCACAGCCGTCGAAAAATCCGGTATTCCCCGTAAGGAGCTGTTTCTGACCACCAAGGTCTGGGTCGAGCATTACGGCTGCGATGAGTGCAAAAAGTCCGTGGAGGAATCTCTCAGAAAGCTTAAGACCGATTACCTCGATCTTGTGCTGCTGCATCAGCCCTTTTCGGACTATTACGGAGCGTGGCGGGCTCTTGAGGATCTGTATGAGGAGGGCGTGCTTCGGGCAATCGGCGTATCAAACTTCTATCCCGACAGGCTGGTAGACATCGCTTCATTCAGCCGCATTGCGCCTATGGTAAATCAGGTGGAAACGCACCCGCACAATCAGCAGACAGAGGCAAAAGGGTGGATGGAGAAATACCACGTTCAGCATGAAGCCTGGGCGCCCTTCGGAGAGGGCAGGAACGGGCTTTTTGACGATCCCGTTCTGTCCGCAATCGGCGAAAAATACGGCAAATCCACGGCGCAGGTCATGCTGCGCTGGCATATTCAGCGCGGAACCGTGGTAATTCCGAAGTCCACCCACTTCGAACGTATGAGAGAGAATATCGACGTCTTTGACTTTGCACTTTCGGACGAGGATATGGCAGCCATCGCTGCTCTCGATAGGCAGAAGAGCTCCTTCTTCTCACACTATGACCCGAATATGGTGGAGTGGTTCGTGAGAATGGTGGAGGAGAGAAAGACAAGACACAGAAGCGAGAACGAGAAAAAAGCCTGGTGAAGATTTGGAGAAATACAGGAGTTAACTTATAGGATGAGCAAAAAGGTTTTGATACTCTCCGGCAGTCCGCGCAAAGGCGGCAATTCCGATATTCTCTGCGACGAGTTCCTTCGCGGAGCGCAGGACGCGGGAAATGAGGCGGAGAAGGTTTTTGTAAGAAATAAGAAGATCGCGCCATGCGCGGCGTGCTACTATTGCCGTGACCATAGGGGAGAGTGCGCTATACGCGACGATATGGCGGAGCTTCTGGACAAAATGCAGGCGGCGGACGTCATAGTTATGGCAAGTCCGGTCTATTTCTACTCCATCGACGCACAGATGAAGGCAGTCATCGACCGATGCCTTGCGCGGTGGACGAACATTCCTGACAAGGAGTTTTACTACATCGTCACCTGCGCCGACACGGACAGAGAGGCAGCAGAGACGACACTCGCCTGCTTCCGGGGATTTGCCGTCTGCCTCAAAGGTGCGAAGGAAAAGGGCATTGTTTACGGCACCGGCGCCTATGAGCCGGGAAGCGTCCGCGGCTCGCGCGCGATGAAGGAAGCCTATGAAATGGGGAAAAACATATGACAGCAAAACGATATACGGCGCTGTTTCTTGTACTTGCGCTGATGTCGGTCATACTCTCCGGCTGTGTGGCAGAAACCGAGGCTGAGTCGGCGCCCGTCAGTACCGGCGACGGCAAAATCCTCATCGCTTACTTTGCGGTTGCCGAAAACAGCGAGGTGGACGCCGTTTCGTCTGCAAGCGTTGTAATCGACGGCGACGAAGCCAAGGGAATGAGCAGTTACATAGCGGACATTATAGCCGATAAGACCGGAGGAGAATTGTTTTCAATTCAGACTGAGGTGGATTACCCGGGAGAGTATAACGCTCTTGCCGATTATGCAAAAAAGGAGCAGGACGGCGGCGTACTTCCGGCACTTTCGACGCACATAGATAACTTCGACGATTACGACGTCATCTTCGTCGGCTATCCTATCTGGTGGTACACTCTGCCGCAGTCGATGTACAGTTTTTTTGATGAATACGATTTTTCCGGCAAGACGATAATCCCGTTCAACACCCACTTCGGCTCGCGTGACGGCGGCACCTACCGCACGATTGCGGAGCTTGAGCCGGAGGCGACAGTCCTGGATGGCTTCAACGTAAGCCAGACGAACATAGAAAGCTGCCGTGAGGACGTCACAGCGTGGCTCGGGAGGCTTGGATATTGAGAAAAATGTTAAGCTTTATTTTTGCGGCGCTTTATGCGTTGTCTGGCTGCTCTGAGGGTGAGAGTGGGAAAGCTCAGACGGAAACTATTGACATTCCGCAGACCGGTATGACGGAGGCTGTTCCGGCTGACTATCTTTCTGAGGCAAAGAGGCAGGGAAGGGTCGAGAGAGTGGACTACGAAACTCTCGACTACGCCGGCTCCGGCGGCAAAATCACAAAAACCGCCTACGTCTATCTGCCATACGGCTACGACGAGAGCGACGAGGCGGCGAGATACGATATTATGTACCTTATGCACGGCTGGGGAGGTCACGCAGGAGAGTATTTTGAATTCGGCTCCGTTCGGATTATAATTGACAATCTCATCGAAAAGGGCGATATACGCCCGACAATTTTTGTATCTCCGAGCTTTTACCACTCGGGAAGCGATACAGACTTTTCTTCCTCCGTCTCAGCGCTCAGAGCGTTTCACTCCGACTTTGAAAACGCGCTCATGCAGGCGGTCGAAGGGAAATACCGCACCTACGCGGAATCGACCTCGGATGACGATCTGAAGGCCTCGCGCGACCACAGAGCCTTCGGCGGCTTCTCGCTCGGATCGGTCACAACGTGGATGATATTCTGCTATGACACGGATTACGTCCGTTACTTCCTACCGATGAGCGGGTCGAGCTGGTACTACGGCGGCTACGGCGATTTTCAGACGGAGAAAAACGTGGAGTTCATCAGAGAGCTTGTCGAGGAAAATGACCTTAACGAGCGTGGATATTTCATCTACCACGCCGTCGGCACACAGGACACGGTGAGAAGTCAGACCATAATGCAGGCGGAGGAGATGCTCCGCTACCCCGAAATCTTTACGCCGGAGCACTACGTTTTCTACGAAAAAGAGGGTGGCCGGCACGATTTCGATGCGGTGCAGGAGTTTATGTACAACGCTCTGCCGCTCTTTTTCAGGGGTGCGGAGAAGCAGGAAATCGAGCCGTTTACAGTGAATACGAAAATTGCGGACGTCATAAACGATCCCGCTTTCGGCTCTTACGGCAGGCTTCTGTTTCCAGCGGACGAGGGCTACATGAGCGGCAACACGCTTGGAGAGCTGAGGCTCACGTGGTACAGCAATATAGATCCGGACAAAACGGTTGAGATCGCAAACTATCTGCGGGACGAGGCGGCGAGCGGCAGGACGGTATTCTATGATATCTATTCCGAGGACGAAAAGGCCGCCGACCCGAATAAACGGAACACGGGTTTATTCTTCTTCAAGGGCGACGAGGGCGCACCCTTTGCCGTCTGCAATGCAGGCGGCGGCTTCGCCTATGTCGGCGCTATGCACGACAGCTTTCCGCATGCGCTTGAGCTGTCCAAAATGGGCTATAACGCTTTTGCGCTCATCTACCGCCCGGACTGGGAGACCGCTATGGAGGATCTGGGCAGAGCGCTTGAGTTTATAGAGAAAAACGCCGAAACGCTCGGAGTTGACCCCGACGGATATTCGCTCTGGGGCGGCTCTGCAGGAGCGAGAATGGCGGCAACTCTCGGAAACGCCCAGTATCTCCGAGCCTATACCGACGGCACAGTGCCGCAGGCGGTGACTGTGATAATGCAGTACACCGGTCACTCCGAGGTTTCGGAGCTCGACGCGCCGACCTACGCCTGCGTCGGCACAAGCGACGGCATCGCAAGCTGGCGCACAATGAAAAGGCGCCTTGATACCCTCTCCGGCTACGGAATAGCGACTGAGTTTCACGCCTACGAGGGTTTAAGTCACGGCTTCGGTCTCGGCACAGGAACGACAGCGGATGGGTGGATAGAAGACGCAGTGGAGTTTTGGAAATTGAATAAAGGGGCAGCATAGGCTGTCTGTTTGACACACCTGATGCGATTTTTCGCACGCCTCCAGAGTCGAAGTTCTCGTAAGCTGAGGAAAAGCGCTTGTTTTACGCAGTGTTGCGGCACTTTCATGCGGTATCCAAAACAAAATAAACCCGCTGCGAAGCCTTGTAAACGCTGGCTCCGAGGCGGGTTTTACTAATAGCAGTCAAATATTGGTCATTCACCCTCGGAGGACAAAAGCGCGAGAAGGTCGTCCGGCAAATATACGGCAACGGGAGAAGTGGCGTAATCCTTCTCGCTCCTTGTGACAATTGCGTCCATACCGCTGCGCTTCGCCGACTCCACCATAACGGCATCCTCATAGTCCTTTAACACGGAGGAAACAGCCCTGCGACAGTCCATATCCGTTGTATCAATGATACCAACAAGCTCCATAAGGGTCGTAATAATACGGCAGGTTTCCACATCGCTGAGGGTCAGACGGTGAGTGAGGTAATATATGTCTGTAACCGCTTTTGCCGTAATGAAACCCTCAATGTGGTTATTTGCTGCGGCGAGAATGATTTTTTCTGCGTTCTCACTAAAAGGTTTTCTCGATTGCAGAGCGTCAATTATGACGCAGGTGTCTATCAGTACCTTCATTTTTTGCCCAGCCGCTCCTCTTTTGCCTCCTCA
>JAFSXA010000260.1 GCA_017450135.1 Clostridia bacterium
ATACCGACGCCGATGCCGCCCGTCGGGGGCATACCGTATTCCAGAGCGGTGAGGAAATCCTCATCCGTATGGTTCGCCTCCTCATTGCCGGCGGCGAAGAGCTCCTCCTGAGCCTCGAATCTGCCGCGCTGGTCAATGGGATCGTTCAACTCGGAATATGCGTTGGCAAACTCCCTCTTGGTAATATAAAGCTCAAACCTCTCGACGTAGTCCGGCTTGTCCGGCTTACGCTTGGTGAGCGGAGATATCTCAACGGGATGATCTATGATAAAGGTGGGCTGTTCGAGGGTATCCTCGACGTATTCCTCAAAGAACAGATTGAGGATATCGCCCTTCTTGAAGCTCTTGTCGACCTCAAGTCCCCTCTCCTGAGCGAGCTTTTTCGCCTCGTCAAAATCAATGGCGTCAAAATCGACGCCCGTAGCGTCCCGGACCGCCTCGATCATCGGCAGCCTTTTGAACGGCTTGGAGAGATCTATCTCGACCCCGTCGTAAACAACGGTCGTTGTGCCGAGAACCTTCATGGCACAGTGCTTGATAAGTCCCTCGACAAGATCCATCATTCCGTGATAATCTGTATATGCCTGATACAGCTCCATGAGCGTGAACTCGGGGTTGTGCTTGGTGTCCATGCCCTCGTTGCGGAAGACTCTGCCTATCTCGTAAACTCTCTCCATACCGCCGACTATGAGGCGCTTGAGGTAGAGCTCAAGGGATATCCTGAGCTTGAAATCCTCATTGAGGGTGTTGTGATGGGTCACGAAGGGCCTTGCCGCCGCGCCGCCCGCGTTAGAAACGAGGATGGGTGTTTCGACCTCGACAAAGTCCATGGCGTCAAGATAATTCCTGATCTCCTTTATAATCTGTGACCGCTTGAAGAAGGTGTCCTTGACCTCGGGATTGACGATGAGATCGAGATAGCGCTGACGGTATCTTGTATCGGTATCTTTGAGTCCGTGGAATTTTTCCGGCAGCGGCAGCAGAGATTTGCTCAGAAGCCTTACGGACTGAGCATGGATCGAGATCTGACCCCTGCGTGTGCGGAAAACATAGCCCTTGACCTCGATTATATCACCGATATCCCACTTTTTGAATTCGGCAAAGGCCTCCTCGCCGATATCGTTCATCCTGACGTACGCCTGGATCCTGCCCGTGCGGTCGGAAAGATCGATGAAGTTCGCCTTTCCCATATCGCGCCACGTCATTATCCTGCCGCAGAGGGATACGCCCTCCACCTTGACCTGCTCGGGTCTGCTGTCCTCGGGAAGCCCGGCGGCCTCTGCCTCGGCTTTTTCAAAGGCGGCGGTCGCCTGCTCGTTTGTGCAGGTCTGTTCGGCTGTTGTTATCTGAAACGGATCCCTGCCGTCAGCCTGAAGCTGATCGAGCTTTGAAACGCGGATCTGTCTTAATTCATTTGCGTCCTGCTGGGACTGCTCCTCCATAGAGGCCTTCTTTTCTTCCGACATTTTAACTCTCCTAACTGAGCGAAATTTTTTAAAAACATATAATTCGGGCTGCGGTACCATTTCCCGCGCCCGAAATTATTATTTGGATATTTCAAGAATTAAGTATGAGATAACATTTCCGTTTGGGAGAACGGCCTTGACCTCGTCGCCCGCCTTTTTACCGAGCAGGGCCATGCCCACGGCGGAACGGTCGGCGATTATTCCGAGATCCGGGTTGGCCTGGGATTCGCCCAGTATCTGATACTCCTCTATCTCGTCATAGTCAAGATCCTTGATCTTAACCTTTGAGCCGACGTGGACGCTCTCGGTCGAGATCGTGCTCTCGTCAAGTATCTGCGCCCTCTCCAGCTCCTTTTCAAGCTGATTGATCCTGGCCTCAAGCTTCGCCTGATCGTTGAGCGCCTCGTCATATTCGCTGTTCTCAGACAAATCTCCGAAGCTTCTGGCCTCCTTTATTCTTTCGGCTATCTCGTCTCTGCCCGTTGTTTTAAGACTTTCAAGCTCATCGACCTTATTTTTGTAAGCCTCCGCTGTCAACAAGATTTCCTGTGCCATA
>JAFSXA010000030.1 GCA_017450135.1 Clostridia bacterium
GTATGGAATATTGACGAGGCGATAAGGCGCACCTGCGAATGGACAAAGGTATGGACGTCCGGCGGTGACGTCAGGGAGATCACGGACAGACAAATCGAGGATTTTTTAGGCTGAACGGAGGAATAATATGTCCCGCTGGAAAGATGAAAAACAGGCGCGTGAGGAGATAAAGTCTCTTGTCGCCGAGTACTATAATGATTTCAAAAAGCCGAAGCGCTTTGAAAAGGGCGACAGGATCACCTACGCCGCAAGGGTCTTCGACGAAAAGGAGATGTGCTCGCTCACGGACGCGGCGCTCGATTTCTGGCTGACTACAGGCAGGTTCTCCGATGAGTTTGAAAAGGATTTTGCCGCCTGGCTCGGCGTAAGGTACGCACATCTTGTCAACAGCGGCTCATCCGCCAATCTTCTCGCCTTCGCCGTGCTGACAGCACCGGAGCTCGGAGACAGGCAGATAAGGCGCGGCGACGAGGTCATAACGGTCTCCTGCGGCTTTCCCACAACGGTCACCCCGATATTGCAATACGGCGCCGTGCCGGTCTTTGTCGACGTGACGGTTCCTCAGTACAACATCGACGCCGACGCTTTGGAAAACGCCCTGAGCGAGAGAACGAAGGCCGTTATGATAGCACATACTCTCGGCAATCCGTTCAATATAAAAAAGGTCAGGGACTTCTGCGAAAGGCACGGACTCTGGCTCGTTGAGGACAACTGCGACGCCCTCGGCTCGGAGTATACCCTCGACGGCGAGACCCGCTTCACGGGAACATGGGGCGATATCGGCACAAGCAGCTTCTATCCGCCGCACCATATGACGATGGGAGAGGGAGGCTGCGTCTACACGGACGACCCTCTGCTCCACCGGCTTATCCTGAGTTACCGCGACTGGGGCAGGGACTGCATATGCCCGTCCGGGCGCGACAATTTCTGCGGCCATCGTTTTGACGGCAGGTTCGGAGAACTGCCGGAGGGCTACGACCATAAATATGTTTACAGTCACTTCGGCTACAATCTGAAGCTGACCGATATGCAGGCGGCTGTGGGCGTTGAACAGCTTAAAAAGTTTCCTTCTTTCATCGAAAAAAGGAGACACAATCATGCAGCTCTTTATGATGCTTTGAAGCCGATGGAGGACAGACTCATACTCCCTGAGGCGGAGCAATGCTCAAAACCGTCCTGGTTCGGCTTTTTGATCAGTGTCAGGCCGGATTCAGGTATACACAGGGACGCGGTGACAAGATTCATTGAGGATAAAAATATTCAGACAAGGCTGCTTTTCAGCGGTAATCTCATTAGACACCCCTGCTTTGATGTTATCAGGGGTACGGATGCTTACAGAGTCGCCGGCAGTCTTGAGAATACGGATTTTGTAATGAACAATTCGTTCTGGGTCGGAGTTTACCCCGGAATGACGGATGAAATGATAGAATACATGGCCGAAACGATTACCGAAGCGGTCAGCAGGCAGGGATGATATGAAACAGAGATTAGCGGATTATGTCGCAGATTTTTTGGCGGATCACGGTGTTACCGACTGCTTCAGCGTGGTCGGCGGCGGAGCCATGCATCTCAACGATGCGCTCGGCCACCA
>JAFSXA010000031.1 GCA_017450135.1 Clostridia bacterium
AAAAACGGGCGGCTTCGTTTTCGGCGTATGCCACCCTGTCGACGGGGAGTATGACGACCTCGGCGAGCTCGGCGTCGGATGGGTCAGATTTGATATCCCTTATCCGTTCAATTCCGGCGGCGGGATAAGCCAAAGCTACCTGAGCTTCAAAAACCGCTGCAAGGGGTATGTGGATAACGGTTTCAAGGTCATGGCGATAACGCCCTATCCCAAGGATTATTTTTCCATCGGCGGCTTTGACCCCGTAGCGGAGGAGAACCAACAGCGGACAAAGGATATCGCCGTGTTCCTGATAAACGACCTGAGGGGACTTGTCAGCGGTATTCAGGTGACGAACGAAATGGGCATCGACACCTTTACATATCCGCTGACGCTTCAACAGGCTGCGGTATTTGTCGGGATCCAGCTTGAGGCGCTCAATGAGGTTAAGGGGGATATTATCGTAGGCTACAATACCGCGGGCTTGAATCTTGATTTTCATAGGATGCTGAAGCCCTATTATAAATACTGCGACTATGTAGGGCTCGATCTGTATGACACCGGCAGCTCCTATGAATACACCAAACGGATGAGAAAAATATACCGGATGACCAAAAAACCTATAATGGTTCAGGAATTCGGCTACAAGAGCGCCGGTCAGCCCAAAACCGATGAGGAAAAGCTTGAGATCCTGCGCGGGTACGGCTACGGATCCGAGGCTGAGGCCGCCGCAGATATAGAGAATTTTGTCTCCAAGCTCCCTGCGAATTTTCAGCAGCGCATAAAGGAGTATTCTCAGGACCCTGCGGACTGGGCGGAATATATATTCGTCAATAATGCGAGCCATTTCTACCGCGAGCTGAGCGGCTCGCTCTATCTCGACTGTGAGCACACGCCGGAGGGGCAGGCGAAGTATTTTGCCGATCTTATGCCGGCTCTGCTCAAGGAGCCGTATCTCGCCGGACTCACCGTCTATTGCTGCCGCGATTCATATTCCTGCTGGTTCTGCGGCTTTGAGGGCTGTCCCCATGAGACCTGCTGGGGACTGACGGATGTAAATGGCGTTAAAAAACCGTCGTTTTACGCCGTGCAGAAGGTAATAAGCGATTACAACTCAGGCGTCAGCTGAGCTGCAGCGCGGCGGAATTACCGAAATTTTTAAAATAATGCTGTATTATTCTTGATTTGTTCATATTTAAATACTATCATATAATTAAACCAAATGCTTTTTCAAAAAGGAGGGTGCTTTATGGATATTATGGATTATGCGCTCAAGGGTGTTGCGGCCATTGCGCGCAGATACGGAAGAAAGATTCAAAAGGAGCGCACTGCGCCCGAGATCCCGGAGGCAAAGCCCGTTGATTTTAAAGGCAGCGGTTACCGCGCAGGCTTTGCCAAGGCGGAAATAATGCCCGATCTCAACGCAGGCAAGACCTATTATATCGCCGGCCACGGCTCCGGACACAAGATGGAGGGAGTCCTCACTCCGGTATATACGAGTGCGGTCTGGATAGACAGCGGCGAGGATCACGGCGTCGTTTGGATAGGTGCGGATATAGTCGGCCTTATCAACGTCGAGGTTCAGCTTGTACGCGCCAAAATAGCCGAAAGCGGAAAGCTGCCCAAGGACACGGTCGTTAATATAAGCTGTACACACAGCCACTCAGGTATAGATACCGTCGGCTACTGGGGCAAGCCCAATCTGGTCAACATCCCGTCAAACGGCAAGGATGACGACTATATGAATATGATGATGGACAAGATGGTCGAGGTCGCCGTTGAAGCGTACAATAACCGCAAAGAGGGCAAGCTCTATACCGGAAGCATCATGATACCCGGAGGCCTTAGCGCCGGAAGACATTTCGTCGACAGGCACGAGCAGCTCTCCAGGCTCAGATTTGTCCCCGCGGACGGCTCCAGGGAGATATGGATAATGAATTTCGGAGCGCATCCGAATTCACTCGGCGGCTCAAACCGTATGCTCAGCGGCGAATATCCCTACTTTATGCGCGAGGAGATCTATAAGTCCGCCAACACGGAGGTCCTGTTCGGCGTAGGGCCGATAGGCGGTATGGACGCGGCGGAGCTTGACAAGGACGACAATCTCCATTGCGTAAAGCTCCAGGGCAAGATGATAGCAGACGCTGCTCTCAAGATAGACAACGACAGGGAGCTTGCCCCCGGCATAAGAGTTCTGCGCCAGCAGTTTTATATCCCGGTCGATAACTATGTTCTGACTCTGCTCGCCACGCGCCATGTCATGAGCTTTACTCCCTACCCGGACAAGACCAGTCTGACGGGACTTGCTCTCATGTCCGAGATGACCTACATGACCTTCGGCGATCAAAAGGTGCTTCTGCTCCCGTGCGAGAGCTTTGTTTCAACCGTATTCGGCGGATATTACAGCGCTGAAAAATCCGCTACCGGCCAGGGTGAAGAGGTCAATTCCACGCCTCTTGCGGATATAGCTGAAGATCACGGCATGATAGTTTACTGTGTTTCAAATGACTTCACGGGCTATCTTATCCCGCCGAACGATTTTGTGCTCCATCCCACACAGCCGTTCCTTAACACTACGCGCGACCGCTTTGACGACAGGCATTACCATGAGACCAATTCATTGGGAATCAGGACTCAGGCGGCTGTCGCAGACACATTCACCAAGGTTATCAAAAACTTCAACAATTAAATTTGCTCTATCTATCACAGAAAACAGGGACTGTCGCTAAATGCGAAAGCCCCTGTTTTTGAATGGGATAAATTAACGTTTTTCTATTGACTGTTAGAAAATGATTTGATATACTTTCATAGAATGTTATTAATTGTTTAATGATATTTGGAACGGAAGTGCTTTTATGGATCCCAAGAGGTTGCTTTTGATAGTCAACCCCTGCGCCGGGCGGAGCAAGAACAGGCTGGGCACACTCGAGATCATGGACAGACTCGGGGCGGCAGGGTATGACGTCAGCATCAAGACAACTAAATGCCAGGGCGACGCTACGACGATTGCGGCCGAGACGGGTAACGATTATGACGTTATCGTCTGCCGCGGCGGCGACGGTACTCTCAA
>JAFSXA010000032.1 GCA_017450135.1 Clostridia bacterium
ACGTCTGTTTTCATTGTAAAAATGTATGGCTCTGAGCACGGCTCTGTCTCCGCATTTTTTGCGGACAAGCGGAATATTTGCCATAAACTCGCTCTGCTCGACGTCACGAAGGACGCTCTTGCCGAACACGGCGGCGGCGCTCTCCATCTCGCCCCTGATGGCGGCATAGTCCTCTGTAAGTCCTGCGTGGCTTCCGCCTGTGTCGATGATGCACAGGGCGTGGCCGCAGGAGGCAAAATCAAAATCCACCTTGTTTATGACCGGCTCGGACGGGATTTTGAAATCTATGGATATAAAGTTGCCCACGGCGCTCGCCGTCTGATCCATAAGGCCGCACGGCTTGCCGAAATACTCATTCTCGGCAAACTGGGCGATCTTCGCGATCTCGACCGCCCCAACCCTGCCGTCGTTAAAGAGATGGTTGAGTATCGTACCGATGAGCACCTCATACGCCGCGGAGGACGAGAGTCCCGAGCCTGCCATGACCTTGCTCGCGCTTGCCGCGTTGAAGCCGCCGATCTTGTATCCGGCTCTTTTAAAGCCGGCGCAGACTCCGCGGATGAGCCCCTCTGATTTTCCGTATTCCTCGGGATGCACCTCAAGGTCGCTGATGTCTATCTTTATGAGCGCGTGACCCTCTGTCATTTCGGTTGCGGTCATATCCCCGGTCGCGGCGGCTGCGGCAACTGCGTCGAGATTCACGCTCGCCGCAAGCACTCTGCCGTGGTTATGGTCGGTGTGATTGCCGCCGAGCTCCGTCCTTCCCGGCGCGCTGAAAAGAGCTATGTCGCCGTCGCCGTAGAGCGAAGCGAAGCTCTCTATTATCTTTTTCTCCCTCTGCTTTTCGTCCTCGACTGCCGCGTCCGTAACGTAGACCTCCTTGAGTCTTTCATCAAAGGCGCCCTCCGAGAGCATTTTCAGCATTTTATTGACTTCCGGCATTTATTTTTCTCCTTTTGCTTTGGATTTGTATTATCTTGCCTGTTGCAATGGCTGAAACTCCCAGAAGTATGAACAGGAGCACCAGCGGAAGCAGGAACGGCACCGACAACGGGTTGAATACGTTGTGGCCGATGATCGTATAAAAAACGAGCAGAGGCGTGTACCCCGCGAGCGAAAGCAACAGATACCTCAGGTACGGGAATCGCATCGAGCCGTAGAGCTGACTGACTGTGTTGATGGGTACGCCGGGTATGACTCTGAGCAGCACAAGGATCCACGGATTGCCCTGGCCGTCCTTCTCTATCAGATAGCGGATGGTCGCGTTCTTTTGGAGTATCATGCGCGTACCGCTCGCGCCGAGCTTGACTCCCCAGTAGTACTTTATGGAATACAGCATGGCCAGACCGAGATAGTTTATCGGCATGGACAGATAGGGTGGAAAAACAGCGCTCGTCACGGCGCACAGGGCTGACACCGGATACAGATAAATCGGGAACACCGCCTTAAAGGCGAAAAGGAAGATCAGAATAAGAAAGATCGAGAACTTGTCGTTGGCGTGTTCTACCTTATATTCGGCGCTCATAAGATAATTAAGATAATTCTGATACCAGATCCTGACGTTATCGTTACCAGAGAGAAAAAGGAGAATAATAAAGACGACGGCTACAATAAAACAGGCTATGCCGACAAAATTCAGCATTCTTGCCGCCCGGGAATTGTTTTTTTCAGCATCCAAAGCTCTCTCCCCCTCTCTGAACCGAACATTAAGTAGTATTATACATATTTTTTGCCCTGAGGTCAATATTATAATATCTTTTTATTTACGGGCAAAAAAATCTCCCGCGCTCTTTTAACGTCAACTTATCCGATTGACTACTGCGTGTAAATGTGTTATTATTTATTCGAAAAAGTTTGAAAAGAGGTAATTTCATGGATTATAAAGAAAAATACAACCTTTGGCTCGGGTTTGACGAGGACACAAGAGCCGAATTGAGCGCCGTAACGGACGAAAAAGAGATCGAGGACAGATTCTACAAGGATCTCGAATTCGGCACTGGCGGCCTGCGAGGAGTAATGGGCGCCGGAGCCAACCGCTTCAACTTCTACACTGTCAGCAAGGCTACTCAGGGGCTCGCCGATTACCTGAAGGCAGAGTACAGCGACGGCATCAGCGTCGCAATAGCCCACGATTCGAGGAACAACTCCGATTACTTTTCAAAGGCGGCCGCTCAGGTGCTCTGCGCCAACGGCATCAAGGTTTATCTTTATGATACTCTTATGCCGACGCCCGTGCTTTCATTCACCGTCAGGCACCTCAAATGCACGGCGGGCATAGTTATCACCGCGAGCCACAACCCCAGGGAATACAACGGCTACAAGGTCTACGGACCGGACGGCTGTCAGCTCGTTCCGAAATACGCCAACAAGGTAATAGAGTATGTCAACAACGTAACCGATCTCAAGGCGATAGAGCACATGGAGCTTGACGCGGCAAAAGAAGCAGGCCTGCTCGTTTCCATAGGCGAAGAAGTGCTCGACGCTTTTCTCAAAGAGGTCTCTAAGCAGTCGCTCTACAGCGAGCCGTCGGACATAAAGATAGTTTACACCCCCCTCCACGGCACGGGCAATATCCCCGTAAGGAGGATACTCGAGGGCATGGATATCTCGGTAGTCCGCGAGCAGGAGCTGCCAGACGGTGATTTTTCAACCGTGCGCTCCCCGAACCCCGAGGAGAAGGATGCCCTCACCATGGGCATAAAGCAGGCTGAAAGAGAGGGCGCCGACCTTGTATTCGGCACCGATCCGGACTGCGACCGCATAGGCGTCGGCGTAAAGCACAACGGCGAATTCATACTCACCACAGGCAACCAGATAGGCGCTTTGCTCGCCGACTTCGTAATCAAAAACAAGAAGGACGAAATAAACCCGAAATCGACGCTCATCAAGACAATCGTCACCAGCGACCTCGGCGCCGAGATCGCTAAAAGGCACGGTATGCAGGTCATTGAGACTCTGACGGGCTTCAAATACATCGGCGAACAGATGACACTCTTTGAGCAGACGGGCAGCAATGAGTTTGTCATAGGCTATGAGGAGAGCTACGGCTACCTTGTAGGAAACCACGCGAGGGACAAGGACGCTGTCGTCGCCTCTCTGCTTGTGTGTCAGATGGCGGCGTACTACCACAACCGCGGAATGGATCTCATAGACGCGCTCGAGGCGCTCTACAGGGAATACGGCTGCTATGTTGAATACCTCGAGACCTTCGTGCTCAAGGGCATCGACGGCGCACAGAAGATACAGAGCCTTATGACCCGGTTCAGAGAAAACGGAAAAGATCTGCTGGGCGGCGTCAGACAGACGATCGACTACCTGACCGGCATCGGTAGCCTTCCGAAAGAGAACGTGCTCAAATACATCTTTGACGACGGCTCATGGATGGCGATCAGACCCTCCGGCACGGAGCCTAAGCTCAAGGTATATTTCTCGATAAAGGACAAAGACAGAGACTGCGCTCAAAAACGCCTTGACGATATCAAGAAAAAGGTCGGAGAGATCATCGGGGAATAATAAGATAATCCATCCGGTCTGCTGTCCTGTTTTGATGATTTGGTGATTTGGTTTGCTGTCCTTTTTTGATGATTTAGTTTACCGTCCTGTTTTGATGATTTTTTATTGACAAAAATGCGGCCGTTATGTATAATATAACGGTCGCCGATACGCCGGCGTGGCGGAATTGGCAGACGCCCGGGACTTAAAATCCCGTTCTGGCAACAGAGTACCGGTTCAAGCCCGGTCGCCGGCACCACTGCAGAACGTCTGTTTTTACAGAACAGGCGTTCTGCTTTTCTTGTGCTAAAAACGTTGGCCGAACGGCCTCACAAAAGTCAATAGATGCAGTTTGCCGCCAAGGGAATCGTCCGATGGCGGCTTTACTTATTTATGGAGTTTTTCCGTCGCAATGCGCTTTTTACGGCAGCTTCGGCAGCTCCGTGATACGCAGTTTTGCACAGCCGTAAGGAATAAGATCGACAGCTTCCGGCGGCGCGATCGGTACACGGGACTGCGGATATGCCGCGCAGACAGTATCGAATCCGTCCTCCTTTTCCCAGTCGATCCGCTGCACCCGGGCGCTCAGCTTCAACGGCGGAT
>JAFSXA010000033.1 GCA_017450135.1 Clostridia bacterium
CGGCGGAATAAAGAGGCTCGGCATACCTGCTTTCCCGACCGCGGACGGCCCTGCGGGGCTAAGGCTCGAGACCTGCACCGGTATCTACACAACGGCTTGGCCTTGTGCGACTCTGCTTGCCTGCACGTGGGATACCGATCTGATAAGAGAGGTCGGCGCGGCGGGCGGCGCTGAGGTCAGGGAGAACAACCTCGGCATCTGGCTTGCCCCTGCGATGAATATTCACAGAGATCCCCTCTGCGGCAGAAACTTTGAGTATTATTCCGAGGATCCGCTGGTTGCCGGAAAATGCGCGGCGGCAGATATCAGGGGAGTCCAGTCTCAGAAAACAGCGGTGTCGCTGAAGCACTTTGCGTGCAACAATAAGGAGGCCAACCGCTACGGCTGTGATTCGAGGCTGTCGGAGAGAGCGCTCAGGGAGATTTATCTCAAGGGCTTTGAGATCGCGGTCAAGGAGAGCGATCCGTGGACGGTAATGACTTCATACAATCTTATCAACGGTATACACACCTCGGAGTGCAACGACCTTATCACGGGGATACTTCGTGGCGAATGGGGCTTCAACGGTATGACGGTCACCGACTGGGGAGTCAAGAACGACCCGGTCAAGGAGGTCAAGGCAGGCAATGATATGAAGATGCATATCGGCTATCCCGAGGATCTTAAGGCGGCATATGACAAGGGCGAACTGACAAGAGCCGACCTTGAGGCCTGCGTGAAACGAATACTCGGAATGTTCATAAAGCTATCATAAAAACACAATTAAAAATAATAAACAGGATGCGGAAATTGATTCTCTGCATCCTGTTTTTTGAACTTATTTTTAAATGTGTTTATACGATTATCCTGCCGCCTATCTCCATAACAAAATCGCCGGACTTTATTATGCGTACAAGCTCCGCCGTGTCTTTCGGAAGCGACGACGTCCTTGTGGCGGAAAGCCCGTGGTGCCCCTCATGATGGTAGTCAGAGCCAATTGTCATGAGCTTGCCGTTTTTGAGGGCGTAGTCAGCCGCAACTGCCACCCTTGAATTGTGACCCGGATGCATATTGAACGCCTCGATCGCATCCAGATCATCTGGATCCATCCTGACCATATTGTCTCTGAACGGATGAGCCTGGATCAGGAGCATATCGTCCGTCTTGTAGTTTTCGACAAAGTCCTTCAGATTTCCTTCGAGGAAGCGGTCGTAAATTTCACCGAGACTGTCAAAAACACAGCCGTAGAGCAGGTAATCGTTGTCGCTCTCGTTCTTAAAGCGAAGCTCGGCGCCGAGGTATACCTTCATCCCGAGCCGTTCGCCCTCGTCGGCCGCGTCGCAGAAATCCTTTTTAAACATTTCCATAAAAGTCTCGCGGCTGCCGAATTTTGAGAGCCTCGGGAAAAAGTGGTTCGTTATGCCCATTCCGTCGTAGCCGGCTTCGTGAAAGATCCTCACGACCTCGCGCGCAGGTATGTCTCCGCAGGGACTTGCCGGTGAGGTGTGTGCGTGGAGCTCCAGGCGGAACGGATATTTTTCTTTGAGCTTTTTTGAGATTTTTTCAGGATAATTCATTTTTCAACCTCTGTCATATTGTTTTTAAGCGCGTCCTCCATGATCGTGCGGACAACGGAGCTTATTTCAACGGTTTTCATTTTCTCGATGGCGCTGTAAGGTATGATATCCACAACGTCGAGAAAGATATCCGTCGATCTGCGGAGAATATTTTTGTTGATCTCTCTTGTGTTCCGTATCACGGCGACCGCGATGGGGACCTTGGCCTTGGTCGCTATCTTGAACGCCCCGTTCCTGAATTCCAACAGCCCGACGCCGGAGGTGTTCACCCGTCCCTCGGGATAGATGCCGACCGGGCATATGCCGTCGGTTATCGTTCGGACCGCCTCGTTGATGGATCTGACGGCGGAGCGGTTGTTCTCTCTGTCAATCCCTATACAGCCTGAACGGGCTATATACGCACCGGCAAAGGGGATCGAGAGATTCTCCTTTTTTGAAACAAAGCGGAGCTTCTCTTTGGCGAATTTCAGCATGGTTATCATGGGGTCATAGATGGAAATATGGTTGCTTACAAAAAGGTATCTGCCGTCCGGCGGCAGCTTTTCCTCTCCGCTAACGTGTACCCTGACCCGTATCAGATCAAAGTAGAGCGCCAAAGAGATCAGCATGAATCTCGTGTAAAAATTGTCGACATTTTTTACTTCTTTTTTCCTGTTGATAGTGAGGGAAAGCAGAATAAAAACGAGAAGGTGAAGCAGGATAAAGCCGATGAACAACGCGGGGAAGATCAGCAGGGGCTTCCAGATATCCGCAGGGGATACCACAAGGCCGCAGCCGACGGTTATCGCGGCGTCCGCAACTGCGCTGAGCAAAAGATAGATATACATCACAGGGCTTCACCTCCGTTTACTGTTATTCCAGCTCGAACGCTCCTGTGTAGAGCTGATAGTATCTGCCGCCCTCGGCGATAAGCTGTTCGTGGCTTCCGCGCTCTATTATCCTGCCGTGGTCGAGCACCATTATAACGTCGGAATTCTGAACAGTCGAGAGCCTGTGCGCGATGACGAGGACAGTCCGGCCCTCCATCAGCGCGTCCATGCCTTTCTGAACGATGGACTCCGTGCGCGTGTCTATGGAGGAGGTGGCCTCATCCAATATCATAACCGGAGGATCCGCCACCGCCGCTCTTGCTATTGACAGAAGCTGGCGCTGACCCTGGGAAAGATTACTGCCGTTGGACGAGAGAATGGTGGAATATCCCTCGGGGAGCATCCGTATAAAGTCGTCCGCGTTTGCAAGCTTTGCCGCCGCGATGCATTCTTCGTCCGTCGCGTCGAGTCTGCCGAAGCGGATGTTGTCCATGACGGTTCCCGTGAACAGGTTCACGTCCTGAAGGACTATGCCGAGGGAGCGTCTGAGATCGTCCTTTTTGATCTTGTTGATGTTTATTCCGTCGTACCTTATCTTTCCGTCCGCCACGTCATAGAACCTGTTGATAAGGTTTGTGATAGTTGTTTTTCCGGCTCCGGTCGCACCGACAAAGGCGACCTTCTGCCCCGGCTCCGCATACAGGGAGATATCGTGCAGGACGGTCTTGCCAGGTTCATAGGCGAAATCCATATGTTCCATGCGGATGTCGCCGGTCAGCCTGGTGTAGGTGGTCGTGCCGTCCTCATGCGGATGCTTCCAAGCCCACATACCCGTGTGATTTTCGCACTCGGTGAGTTTGCCGTCTACCTCAACGGCGTTAACGAGGGTGACGTATCCGTTATCCGTCTCTGGCTTCTCATCCATGAGTGAGAATATTCTGTCCGCACCGGCGAGCGCCATGATGATCTGATTGAACTGCTGGGAGACCTGGCTCAGATTGTGCGTGAACTGCCTTGTCATGTTCAGGAACGGAACTATGACGGCGAGCCCGAACGCCTGACCCGAGAGCGAAATATTCTTCGCCCCTGAGGACAGTATCAGCATACCTCCGATAAACGCTATCAGAACATAGAGGATGTTGCCGATATTCGCCATTATGGGCATGAGCATATTGGCAAAACTGTGCGCCTTTGAGGATTCTTCAAAGAGCCTGTTGTTGATCTCGTCGAACTCTTTGCAGCTCTCCTCCTCGTGGCAGAACACCTTGACGACCTTCTGCCCGCTTATCATCTCTTCGATATAGCCCTCGGTGTTGCCGAGCGCTTTTTGCTGGCGCACAAAGTATTTTGCCGAGTTTCCGCCTACCGTTTTCATCACCATTGTCATGGCGCCGACGGCGGCAAAGACGATCAGCGTCATCCAGATGCTGAGATAGAGCATATAGGTGACGAGGATGGTGAGTATCAGCGCCGAGCTTATCAGCGACGGTATACCCTGTGAAATGAGCTGGCGGAGGGTGTCGATATCGTTGGTGTAATACGACATTATATCGCCGTGGGGATGAGTGTCAAAGTACCTGATCGGCAGCTTCTCCATGCCTGAGAACATACGCTGGCGCATCTTGTTCAGGAAGCCCTGGGTCACCACCGCCATTATCCGCGTGTAGAGGAATGACGATATTATGCCGACAAGGAATACGCACGCCATCGTAATGAGCGTTCTTATTACGGAATGTGACGCTTCAGCCCAGCCGAGCTTCATCCCGTCCTCAATATTTCTGATAAGGCGGTTGAGAAAAAGGCTTGAGCCGGTGGAGGCGACGGATGATAATATGATGCATACCGTCACTACTGCGAGGTGGAGCTTGTAATCCTTCAAAAGGTTTTTGATAAGACGGGGGAAGGTGCCTTTTTTTGCTTTTGATTTTACGCCTGTCATGGGCGGCGGCTTCTTAGGCAACAGTATCACCCGCCTTTGTCTGGGATTCATATACCTCACGGTAGATGTTGTTGGTTTTTATAAGCTCATCGTGGGTGCCTATCGCGTCTATCCTTCCGTTTTCCATAACCACTATTTTGTCTGCGTCCTGAACGGAGGCGATTCTCTGAGCGATAATTATTTTCGTAGTGTCGGGGATCTCGTTCCTGAAGGCCTCGCGGATGAGCGCGTCCGTCTTTGTGTCGACGGCGCTGGTGGAATCGTCGAGTATCAGCACCTTTGGCTTTTTGAGCAGCGCCCTCGCTATGCAGAGCCTCTGCTTCTGACCGCCGGAAACATTGGTGCCTCCGCGCTCTATGCGCGTGTCGTAACCGTCGGGCATCTCGTTTATGAATTCATCTGCCTGCGCCTGACGGCAGACCTCTTTGATCTCATCGTCGGTCGCGTCCTTTTTGCCCCAGCGGATATTGTCTTTTATCGTGCCCGAGAACAGCACGTTCTTTTGCAGGACGACGGAGACGGCGTTTCTCAGAGTCTCGATATCGTAGTCTCTTACGTCCGTATCGCCGACCTTGACCGAGCCGGAATTCACATCGTAAAGCCTTGAGATAAGCTGGATAAGGGAGGTTTTGCTGCTTCCGGTCGAGCCTATTATACCTATGGTTTCGCCGGAGCTTATGTGAAGATTTATGTTTTTGAGAGTCTCGTTGTCCGCCGTTTCGGAGTATGAGAAGCAGACGTTTTCAAAATCAATGTCGCCGTTGGGCACCTCGGTGACCGGTTCGTCGGGATTGACGATGGTGCTCTGCTCATCCAGAACCTCGGCTATACGCTTGGCTGACGCCGACGACATGGAGATCATGACAAAGGTCATTGAAAACATCATCAGACTGATCATTATCTGCATGGCATAGGTTATCACGGAGGAGAGATCGCCTATCGTGAGCGACGAGCCGCCGGAGGATATTATCATCCTTGCGGAAAAGAAGCTTATCATAAGCATTACAACATAGATGGCGGTGTTTATCAGAGGCATGGCTCCCGCCATTATTTTTTCCACCTTGGTAAAGTCAAAGCAGACGTCGTCTGCCGCCGCATTGAACTTTTCGCGCTCATAGTCCTCGCGGACAAAGGCCTTGACGACGCGGATGCCGTCAATGTTCTCCTTGACGGAATTGTTCAGCACGTCGTATTTTTTGAATACGCTCTTGAAAAGCGGTATCGCCCTTCTGAAAATAACGAGCAGAGCGATCGCAAGGAAGGGGATGAGCACGAGGAAGATGAGAGTGATCCGGCGGCTGATTATTATCGTCATGGTCAGCGAGAAGATCAGCATCAGCGGACTTCTGAGAGCGACTCTTATTATCATCATGTAGGCGTTCTGTATATTCGTAACGTCTGTTGTCAGCCTTGTGACCAGGCTGGAGGTCGAGAATTTGTCAATGTTTGCAAATGAGAATTTCTGCACGGAATAAAACAGATCGTGCCGCATATTCTTTGCAAAGCCGCTTGACGCAATGGCGCAGCAGTGGCCGGAGAGCGCGCCGAACGACAATGAGAAAACCGCGAGCACAACAAGGAGGCCTCCGTATTTTGCTATGACGCGCAGATCGCAGTTTGCCTCGATATTGTTGATAAGCTTTGCCGTCACGAAGGGTATGATGCACTCAACAACGACCTCAAGCGCGACAAAAAGCGGGCTGAGAATGGACATGAGCTTGTATTCGCGCACGCACTTTGAAAGCCGTTTTACCGTATTCATGGTTTTGTCTCCTCCTTTCCCCTGTTTTCGGGTATACCGATATTGTTTTTCATTCTTTCCAGATATTCAGCCAGCGTATTTTTTTCATCCTCGCTGAAGCCGCTGAGAAGCTGATCCTCGGTTTTTTCGGCGTCAGCCGCCATCACCTCTGATATCAACAGCGATTTCTCCGTCAGCTCAAGCTTGCGCAGTCTTGCGTCGCCGGGGACCTTTTGCCGGCGCACAAGCTGTTTTTCCTCCATAAGCTTGATGACCTTTGATGCGGTGGAGCGGGTGATGCCGAATTTTTTTTCGATATCCTTCTGATATATCTCTCTGCCCTGATTACGCGCGAGAAAGCCTATTATCATGCAGTTCGTGACCGAAAGAGTCCGCAGATTCTCTTTTTCACAGCGCAGGTTTTCGAGATAACGATGTATCCCGCGGTTAAGCGATTTAAGCTCAAGGCTGATAAACTCTGCCTTATCACTCATATGCGCACCGTCCTTATTGTTTGATATACAACATTATAGCTCAAAACCGAACAAAGTCAATACCTGCGACATATTATTCACATAGTTTTTACAATTGAAAAAGCGTTCCGGTTTTAGCCGAAACGCTGAATTTTCAAGCTTGCTCTATAATAAAATTATTTAGCAACGTCAACCACTCTGTTTTCACGGATAAGGTTGACCTTGATCTGACCGGGATATTCGAGCTCGTCCTCGATCTTTTTGACGATATCTCTGGCGACAAGCACCATCTTATCGTCCGAAACCGCCTCGGGCTTGACCATGATACGAACCTCACGGCCTGCCTGAATGGCGTATGATTTTTCAACACAGGGGAAGGAGCTTGTGATCTCTTCGAGCTTTTCAAGTCTCTTGATATAGTTCTGAAGATTCTCTCTTCTTGCGCCGGGTCTTGCCGCAGATACGGCGTCTGCCGCCTGAACAAGGCAGGCAACGATCGTTTTTGCCTCTATATCGCCGTGGTGAGCGGCAATAGCGTGAACAATGGCGTCGCTTTCCTTGTATTTTTTGGCATATTCAACGCCGAGCTCGATGTGCGAGCCTTCCATCTCGTGGTCAAGCGCTTTACCTATGTCGTGGAGAAGTCCGGCACGCTTTGCCTGCTTAACGTCGGCGCCTAACTCCGCCGCCATAAGCCCTGCAAGGTATGAGACCTCAAGTGAATGATTCAGTACGTTCTGACCGTAACTTGTACGGTATTTCAGCTTGCCAAGCTGTTTGATAAGCTCAGGATGGATACCGTTGACGCCTGCGTCAATAGCGGCTCTTTCACCCGTCTGCTTGATGGTGTGCTCAACCTCTCGCTTCGCTTTTTCGTAGAGCTCCTCAATCCTTGTCGGATGGATCCTTCCGTCGGAAATAAGCTTTTCAAGCGTGAGCCTTGCGATTTCCCGCCGAACCGGGTCAAAGCATGAAACCGTGATGGTTTCCGGTGTGTCGTCGATGATGAGATCAACGCCCGTTATCGTTTCGAGGGTCCTTATGTTGCGGCCCTCGCGTCCGATTATCCTGCCCTTCATTTCATCGTTGGGCAGCGATACCACGGATACCGTGGCGTCCGCGCTGTGGTCTGCGGCGCAGCGCTGTATAGCGGTTGCGATTATCTCGCGCGCCTTGTCCTCGGCCTCATCTCTGGTGCGCTGCTCGTAATCCATGACTCTGACTGCCTTTTCGTGTGTCAGATCATCCTCAAGACTCCTGAGCAGGTATTCCTTTGCCTGTTCCTTGGTGAAATTGGAAATTCTCTCGAGCATCTCGATCTGGCTTCTTTTGACCGTCTCGATCTCTTCGGTTTTGGCCTGAGCCTGCTTGAGCTGGTTGTTGAGAGCTTCCTCTTTCTTTTCGATGTTCTCGGTCTTCTTGTCAAGACTTTCTTCTTTTTGAATTATTCTGCGTTCCTGGCGCTGAACCTCGGAGCGGCGTTCGCGAAGCTCTTTTTCAAGCTCGGTACGCTGCTTGTGGATCTCGTCCTTGGCCTCAAGGACGGCTTCCTTCTTCTTCTGCTCCGCCTGAGAAACCGCGTCGTTTACTATACGCGTGGCTTCCTGCTGAGCTGAGCCGATGGTTGATTCTGCGAACTTTTTACGGTAAAACATACCGCCTGCAAAGCCCAGTATCAGAGCGACTACCGCGCAGATAATTGGAATAGCTATGTCCAAAGTCTGAATACACCTCCTGTTTGTTTTGTAAATTTAAATTGGATTTGATTATGGATACGACTGATCGTATGGAAAAACAGTCAGGACCGATCGGCCGGACGGCAGTGCGTTTTGGCATACTGCACTACTATCCTCAATATTTTAATACAAAATTGTTTTTATGTCAAGCAGAATACAGTCTATTTCGCAGAAATCGCAGAATATGTTTGTATATACTTCCGTTCCGTAAATTATATTTTCCGCATTTGCGCGTTATTACAAACTTTATTCCGAAAAGGCTTGACATTTCTCTGACAAGGTAATACAATATATATGTTTAAAGCGTTGATGCAGAAGGCCGCTTCGCCGGAGCTTTTCAGAGAGCCGTTCGCTGGCTGAAAGAACGGTACAGCTCCTGAACCGGTTACCGCTGCGGAGCGCGTTCCGAAATAAGGTACGCCGTGTGGCCGCGTTAAGGCCGTCAGAGTGGCGGCTTATGCCGCAATATGGGTGGAACCGTGGAGTTTATTGCTTCATCCCTGTTCGGGGATGGAGCTTTTTATTTTTAAGGAGGTTTTTTTA
>JAFSXA010000034.1 GCA_017450135.1 Clostridia bacterium
CGCTTGGAGCGCTTCGTGATTCTCCCTGTTTTTTCACCTCACCGCCTCGCTTCATCGTCCACCGGACGCGCTTCGGCGGTTCGCCCTCGACGTTCCAAAGAAAAAACCAGCAGAATTTTACAATGGAACGCCGAGGGCGGCGTTCCCTACGAGTTCTTGATTAAAGCATTGCCGAAGTTGGTTTTAACAGTGCGAGTTCTGTAGAACACAGAAAACTGTTCTCCGTGTTCCAAACTCTTGTTCTCTGTGTTCAAAACTCTGCTGTTTTTATGGGTCGCCGAGTCGACCCCTACGATATTAAAGCAAACAAGGTGCAGAATTTCGAAAACTTCGATTTCTGCACCTTGCTTTTACTGTTTATGGGTTGACGGTTGGCGGCCCTTATTTATGCGTGAAGCATTATTCTGCCTGTCTTATTCGGCGGAGAGCTCGACCGCCTCATCCTTTTTCTCCACGGGCTCGACTTCTGCAGGGGACTCGGACGTTTCTGTTTCCCCGGGGCTCTGTGCGCCGTCGTCTGTCACGAATATACCTGTGGTTTTCTCACGTCCGCAGGGGAGCACGGCGGGCGAGGCGAGGGAGAATACGTCCGTGCACATATCCTCGATGGAAAAGACGTGCTTTCCGTATTCGTCGAGAGCGTCAAAATCGGAGGCCTTGGTCACTATCGGCAGCGAAGCCTTCTCCTTCATGACCTTCATGATCTCCTTGCCCCTGCCGTTCATGGCAAGCACGCGGATGTAGGGCGGCTCGCCCCTGTAGTCGTCGGCGGTTATTCCGAGGAAGGCGTGGAGCACTATCCTGCGTATCCTCGCGTGGGAGTACCTCTTGGTTTTTGCAAGCTGATAGAGCTCCTCGACCGAGCCTGCCTTCAGCGCGGCGTCGTGGATCCTGTATTCAATGCCCTCGCTGACGTCGGGGGAGAGGGCGATATCCTCGGCGGTGAGCTGGCGCATACTGCACAGCAGGCCGAATTCAAGCCTGCCTATCGGGCAGGGCGCGTAGTTCTTTTCCATCTCGCGCTTATAGACCTCAGCCGCGGTGTGCGGGACGTATCTTTCCCACTTTCTGTCATTGTCGAGTATCATGCCTCTGATGTCGGACGCCGCCGCAAAGTTTTCGCTCCTTTTGAGCGAGTCGTGCGCCGCTCCGATCCTCTTGATCGTCATCGGGATCATCTTTGAACCGAGGGTGTCCATGGCGTTCAGGTATTCGATGCCGAGCGTATTGTTCGCACCCTCGAGAATATCGAAGAATCTGTTTCCGCAGACGGTTCTGAGCGCCTCGGAGCGCGAGGTCGCGTAGCTCAGACCCATGTCAAGGTTTTCGCGCAGTCTCTCCTCTACCTCATCGCTCTTTATGGCGTCCTTGCAGGCGATCAGCTCGTCGATATCTCCGCATTCGCTGCCGAAGCTGAGCATATCCACACAGCCGAGGGAATCGAGCAGGGAGACTCCGCCGATGGCGAACCTCTGCGCGTGCGAGCTGCTCCAGAGAGTGGGAAGCTCGATGACGAGATCGACTCCGCTTTTCACAGCGGCCTCTGCACGGGCCCATTTTGAGAACAAGGAAGTCTCGCCGCGCTGAACGTAGTCGGAGCTCATCACCGCAACAAGATGCGTGATCTCCCCGAGCTCCTTTGTCTTTTCTATCTGATACGCGTGTCCGTTGTGAAACGGATTGTATTCCGCTATAATACCGCCGATTTTCATGTCAGACCTCCAAATTGTAAAAATAACTTGAAAAAAACAATGTATATGTATATAATATAACAGAACTTTAAATGTTACAATGGTTTGGAGGTAAATTATTTGAAAATTCTTGTTATCAACGCGGGAAGCTCGTCGCTCAAGTATCAGCTTATCGATATGGAGAACGAGTCCGTTCTCGCAAAAGGAAACTGTGAGCAGATCGGTACCGAGAGCACCTTTACGCATAAGGTCCCCTCTGACGAGAGCAAAAACATCAAGGCGCTGCCCTACGATATGCCCGACCACGCGACGGCTATCCAGGTCGTCCTGAAGGCGCTGACGAGCGCCGAGCACGGCGTTATCGGCTCCATGGACGAGATCGACGCCGTCGGCCACCGCGTGCTCCACGGAGCCGAGAAATTCAGCGGTTCCGTCCTTGTTACCGATGAGGTCGAGGAGGCTATTAAGGAATGCTTCGAGCTCGGGCCGCTCCATAATCCCGCGAACCTTACCGGCATCAAGGCCTGCCAGAAGATCATGAAGGACGTTCCCCAGGTCGCGGTATTCGACACCGGCTTCCATCAGACCATGCCGGATTATGCATATATGTATGCTCTGCCCTATGAGTACTATGAGAAGTACGGCATCAGACGCTACGGCTTCCACGGCACTTCTCACCGCTTTGTCAGCAAAAAGGCCGTCGAGCTGCTCGGCAATCCCGAACACAGCAAGATCGTCACCTGCCATCTCGGCAACGGCTCCTCGATCTCGGCTGTTGTGGACGGAAAATGCTTCGACACAACTATGGGCGTTACCCCTCTCGAGGGTATAATGATGGGCACAAGGTGCGGCTCGATCGATCCGGCCATAGTTCCCATTATCATGAAAAAGGAAAACCTCACACCGGATGAGATAGATACGGTCATGAATAAGAAGTCCGGTATGCTCGGCATTTTCGGCACGAGCGACAACAGGACCATCGAGAGCGAGGCGAAGGCGGGCAACGAGCGCGCAAAGCTTGTGGAATCCATGCTCTGCCATCAGCTCACCAAGTATATCGGCGGCTTTGCCGCGGCCATGGGCGGCCTTGATGCTGTCGTATTCACGGGCGGTATCGGAGAGAACAATCCCCAGTACAGGGATCGCGTCTGCGACAAGCTCGCCTTCATGGGTGTAAAGATAAACTATGAGCTCAACGATATGCTCAAGCACGGCAAGGAGGGAGAGATCTCCACTCCCGATTCAAAGGTGAAGATATTTGTCGTCTGCACCAACGAGGAGCTTATGATCGCAAGGGATACAGAGGAGATCGTAAAGGCTCTGTGAAATGAGGATATACATTGACGCCGACGCCTGTCCGGTCATAGATATCGCGGTGAGGCTGGCTGCCGCTTGCTCGGTGGAATGCGTCCTCATCTGCGACACCTCACATGAGATCAGCCGCAGCGGCGTTCGGACGATCGTGGTCGAAAAGGGAGCGGACAGCGCCGATTTAAGGCTCGCGAATATGATAGGCAGGGGAGATATCGCCGTCACGCAGGATTACGGGCTCGCCGCTCTGTGTCTTGCGAGGGGCGCCGTCCCCGTCAATCAGAACGGGCTTGTATTCACGGACTCAAACATAGACGAGCTGCTCTATTCACGCTATGTCTCGAAGAA
>JAFSXA010000035.1 GCA_017450135.1 Clostridia bacterium
CATCTGAGCAGGCAGAACAATATCCCCGAGCTGGCGTTCCAGACCTCTAAGTCCTCGCTCGACTGTGCCGGAGCGGTTGAAAACCGGGATTACATTTTAAAGGTAGCCGGCTTCGGCGAACCGGTAATGGCGGTGTTGTGATGATCGGAATAACCCTTGTCTGTCTCGGAAAGCTCAAGGAGAGCTATCTCAGGGACGCTGTCGCCGAATATTCAAAGCGGCTCTCCGCGTTCTGCAGACTGAAAACGGTCGAGCTGACCCCCTGCAGGTTGAGCGACAGTCCGTCGCAGGCGGAAATCGACAAGGCCCTCGAAAAGGAGGGCAGAGCCATCCTTGCCGCCGTGCCGGAATCGTCCTATATCTGCGCCATGTGCATCGAGGGGAAAAAGCTCAGCTCGGAGCAGCTTGCCGTAAAAATCGAGGACTGCGGCGTGCGCGGCTACGACAATATTGCCTTTGTCATCGGCAGCTCGTACGGTCTCTCCGACGAGGTCAAGAGGGCGGCGGCGCTCAGGCTCTCCATGTCCGATATGACCTTTCCGCACCAGCTTGCGCGTGTGATGCTTCTCGAACAGATCTACCGCGCTTTTCAGATCAACAGCGGCGGCAAATACCACAAATAGAACAATCGACGATTTTAAAACAGCTTTCCGCTGTCGGGGCTCTCTGCTCCGACGGCGGATTATGTATATAAGACGTAAAATCCCGATCGGGTCACTTTCGATATCGCTGTGACCGGATCGGGATATATTTGTATTTTCTTAATACGCGTTCAGCTCAAAGAGCATCGTCTCTCCCGCCTTCATTTCAAACGAGAGGGTCTCGCCCCGGACTGTAAGAGCCTCGCCGAGCAGAGCGGTCGCGCAGACCGCTTCGGGCAGGCGTATGGTCTTGACTCCGCCCTCGGCCGCGTGTACCGCAAGATAATTTCTGTTGACGTATACGACGTCGTCCGTTTCGCAGTATACGTGCACTCCGCTTGCCCTGCAGAAATGTCTCAGCTCGGCGGCGGTGAACGATCTCTTGGAGTTGTCGTTCATGATGTACGCGATATCTCCTTTTCTGCACAGGGAGACGGCGTTTTTCAGAGTCTGCGTTTTGGCGCAGGAGATAAATATCACCGCCTTGTAGCGGCTGTATACCGCTTCAAAGTCGCTTATATCATAGATGTCATAGGGGGCGCCCATACAGCCGAGCGGGCCGCGCTGGCCGCAGATGGCGTTCCGCAGTCCGTTGTCCGTCATGAATTTATAGGAGGCCTCGTCAATGAACACGGCCGTCTGAGCGACCGAGCCTCTGTCCGTCCGCTCAAGTGACTTCCGGGCTATTTCGCGGAATTTGTTCATCTCGTCCATTATGACCGGGTCGTCGTACCAGCCGCCCCACATATCGAACCACCAGAAGCCGTTGCCCTTGATAAGCTGTCTGCAAAACGACTTGCGTATCTGCTGAACGGCGGCGTCGCGATCCGGCAGACCCTGCCAGATCGGTGCGGTCATGCGCCCCTCGGGGTCGTATTCCGGCGCGCATTCCGGCAGCGGCTTTGTTAGATGGGTGCGTATATCACATTCCTGCAGACAGAGCTTGCCGTGCAGCCTCACCGAATCGGCGGCGTACATCTCAGTCCAGTCCGCGTCGGCGGCGCGTGTTCCGAGATATGAATTCGGCGAGCAGAAAAAGTCAAGATCGTCGCACCGCAGCAGGTGCTTCAGAGCGTGCGTACCGTACAGGGGAGACGGAACCTCCAGCGCGTAGCCGTAAAACGTGCCGACAGCTACGTAGCCCCCGGAAGCCTTTTTCGCCTCATTGGCGAGAAAGGCGATGTTGTCCGCGATTTGGAAAGAGGCATATTCGAGATACCGCGCGAGGTATTCCGACTTGTGGTAAACGGTATTCCTGTTCAGCAGGGAGAGGTCGGGCAGCCCTTTGTACGCCGTGCCGGGGTAGTGCTCGCTGAGAAAGGCGCGGAAGCCGTCCTCCGCCGCGGCGCAGAGCCCTGCGTTCATATCAAAATGGAACCACTCCTCCGTGTTGCCGCCGGCAAGGTGGTAGCCTATAATATGCGGCGCGTAATCGCTGTGTATCACATGGTCGATATAAAGGCGCAGCATCTCAGCCGCGTCCTCGCGCCACTTTGCGCTGTACAGAGATTCACGGTTGCCGGTGCCGTCGAGCTCGTCTGCATTTTCCTCTATCCACCACATCGGCATGGAGACGTTGACGCGCGGCAGGATATATGCGTCGGGACAGATCTCAAGTATCTCCCGCACGGCCTCATCCGTCGCGTGGAAATCGGGCCGGCCCTTCTCGTCAAAGATGCCGTCGTCGAACGGCACAAGTCCCTCCGTTGCGCTTATCCAGCGCCCGGCAAACAGAACCGGCAGAGAGAAAAGCTTATAGCCCGCCTGCGCAAACTGCTCATAGCGGTTATACTTGCGCAGATAGGTCATATACGCCGCGGCAGTGTAGGGCTCGCCGTTGACAAACAGAGTGGGCACACCGTTGTGATCCCCGACCCGGGACGTAACGCCGCAGTATTTTTCCACATCCTTCACCGCCTTTGTGTAAGAAATTTCGTAATCCGCGTCCGCCGGAGGCTGATAAAACCGGAAG
>JAFSXA010000036.1 GCA_017450135.1 Clostridia bacterium
AGCGCCGACGGATTTCTGATACTGGCGGTCGGCGTGGGGGTCTGCGCCCTCGCCTCATCGGTGTATAAGAAGAAAATCGCGGAATGAAAATAACAATATGTATCTGACCGGCAGAGCTTTTGCTTTGTCGGTTTCTTATTTGCCGGAAAACCCGTTATTTTTGTAAAAAACTTGACTAATATACAAGATATAGTGTAAAATATAATTTGGTAATTTTTGAAAAGGAGAGTCGTTATGGCAACTAAGAAGAACTACGGCAATAACGATATCAGCGTATTAAAGGGCCCGGATAAGGTGCGCAAGCGCCCGGCGGTCATCTTCGGCTCCGACGGGCTGGAGGGCTGCGAGCATTCGGTTTTTGAGATCCTTTCCAACTCTATCGACGAGGCGCGAGAGGGTTTCGGCGACAAGATAATCATAACGCGCTTCCTCGATCATTCCGTCGAGATACAGGATTTCGGCAGAGGCATACCGGTGGAGTACAATGAGAAGGAAAAGGAGTATAACTGGAAGCTCGTCTTCTGCGAGATGTACGCCGGAGGCAAGTACGATACAAACAACGGAGGCAGCTATGAGTTTTCGCTCGGCCTAAACGGACTCGGTCTGTGCGCCACTCAGTACGCCTCCGAATATATGGAGGCGGAGATCCACCGCGACGGCTTCAGCTATCAGCTCAGCTTTAAAAAAGGCAAGCCTGTCGGCGATATGATAAAGGAGCCTTATTCAAAGCGCGACACCGGTTCGCGCATCAGATGGCGCCCGGATCTCAAGGTCTTTACCGATATAAATATACCGCTTGAATACTATCAGGACGTGATCAAGCGCCAGTCTATAGTCAACGCCGGGGTCAGGTTTATTCTGAAAGATCAGATCACCAAGACCAAGTTTGAGACCTATGAGTACTGTTACCCGAACGGTATCAACGACTATGTCGGTCAGATAGTCGGCGACAGCGCCCTGACCTCGATACAGTCGTGGAGCGCTCAGAGCGCAGGACGCGACCGTGAGGATCTGCCCGAATACAGGGTCAAGATCAATTCCGCCCTCTGCTTTTCAAACAAGGTGCAGGTCAAGGAGTACTATCACAATTCAAGCTGGCTGGAGCACGGCGGCGCGCCCGAAAAGGCGGTCAGGAACGCCTTTGTCTATCAGATCGACTCATATCTGAAGGCGAACGGCAAATATGCCAAATCCGACCCGAAGATCAAATTTGAGGATATCGAGGATTGCCTTATTCTCGTAGTGTCCTCGTTTTCCACCGCGACTTCATACGAGAACCAGACCAAAAAGGCAATAACGAACAAGTTCATTCAGGATACCATGACGGATTTCTTCCGCAGGAACCTTGAGATATATTTCATCGAAAACCGCACCGACGCTGAAAAGATCGCCAACCAGGTGCTCATAAATATGCGCAGCCGCATCAAGGCGGAAACAACGCGCCAAAGCCTCAAAAAAACTCTGACCTCCGCCAACGACATGGCGAACAGGGTGCAGAAATTCGTCGACTGCCGCACGAGGGACACTGAGCGCCGCGAGCTTTTTATCGTGGAGGGCGATTCCGCTCTGGGCGCCTGCAAGCAGGCGAGGGACTCGGAGTTCCAGGCGCTGATGCCCGTGCGCGGCAAGATACTCAACTGCCTGAAAAGCGAGTACAACAAGATATTCAAGAGCGAGATAATCACCGATCTGATAAAAGTGCTCGGCTGTGGAGTCGAGGTCAAATCAAAGGCCGTGAAGGGGCTGGCGGAGTTCAGCCTCGATACGCTCAAGTATAATAAAATAATCATCTGCACCGACGCCGACGTGGACGGCTTTCAGATAAGGACGCTGATACTCACGATGATCTACCGCCTTATGCCCACGCTCATCGAGGAGGGCAAGGTCTTTATTGCGGAGACTCCGCTCTATGAGATAACCTCTAAGGATCAGGTCTGGTTTGCGTACACCGAAAAGGAAAAGACGCAAGCCCTTGAGGAGATCGGCAGCGCGAAATACACTATCCAGCGCTCCAAGGGACTCGGCGAGAATGAGGCGGACATGATGTGGATGACTACGATGAATCCCGAGACGCGCCGCCTTGTGGAGATAATGCCCGAGGACGCCGAGAGGACGGCGGAGGTGTTCGACATTCTGCTCGGCGATAATCTCAACGGCAGGAAGGAGCATATCGCCGATAACGGATATATGTATATAGATATGCTCGATTTGAGCTGATTTTCAGATAACACACCGGATATTTCACACGATCAACAGCAAATTTGAGGTGAAAAAATGGCTAAAAGAAAAAAGCCCGTGACCGAAAATAAAGAGGAAATGAACCCGAATACGCACATTCTCGGCGCGGGGCTTGTACTGCGTCAGAATATCACGGAGACGCTCGAAACCAATTATATGCCCTACGCCATGAGCGTAATCCTCTCGCGCGCTATCCCGGAGATCGACGGCTTCAAGCCCTCGCACAGAAAGCTGCTCTACACTATGTATAAGATGGGGCTGCTCAACGGAGCAAGGACAAAATCCGCCAACATAGTCGGCCAGACGATGAAGCTCAATCCCCACGGCGACGCCGCCATCTACGATACGATGGTGCGCCTTTCGCGCGGATATGAAGCTCTGCTCCACCCGTTCGTGGATTCCAAGGGTAACTTCGGCAAGGCCTATTCACGCGATATGCAGTGGGCTGCGCCAAGATATACGGAGGCCAAGCTCGCGCCGGTCTGCGCCGAGCTGTTTGCCGATATCGACAAGGACACAGTGGATTTTGTCCCGAATTATGACAATACCACTAAGGAGCCGACCCTTCTGCCCGTGCGTTTCCCGAGCGTGCTTGTCAACGCGAACACCGGCATCGCCGTAGGCATGGCGAGCTCGATCTGCTCCTTCAATCTCGCGGAGGTATGTAATACGGCTGAGGCTCTGATAAAGGATCCGGACGCCGATATTTTTGATACGCTCAAGGCCCCCGATTTCTCGGGCGGCGGACTGTTGATCTATGACCGGGCGGCGATCGAGAGCATCTACGAGACGGGCCGCGGCAGCTTTAAGGTCAGGGCAAAATACAGCTTTGACAAATCGAACAGATGCATTGATATAACCGAGATACCTCCCACGACCACGGCGGAGGCTGTCATCGACAGGATAATAGAAAAGTTCAAGTCAGGCTCCGTCCGCGAAATAAACGATATCCGCGACGAGACAGACAAGTCGGGTCTGAAGATCACAATAGACCTCAAAAAAGGCACGGATCCCGACAAGCTCATGCAGAAGCTCTACAGAATGACACCGCTCGAGGACTCCTTCTCCTGCAATTTCAACGTGCTCATCGCCGGAGTTCCGCGTGTGCTGGGCGTCAGGGAGCTGATGGATGAATGGATAGCCTTCAGAACGGAGAGCGTCAGGCGCAGAGTCTGGTTCGACCTCAACAAGGCAAGGGAAAAGCTCCATCTGCTCGAGGGCTTGCAGAGGATATTGCTTGATATTGACAAGGCAATAAAGATAATCCGCGGCACCCGGGAGGAAGCGGAGGTAGTACCCAACCTGATGATCGGCTTCGGCATCGATGAGGTGCAGGCGAACTACGTCGCGGAGATAAAGCTTCGCCACCTCAACCGCGAATATATCCTCAAGCGCACCGACGAAATAGAGAAGCTGCGTAAGGATATTGCAGACATGGAGGATGTGCTCGCCCATAAATCGAAGATCAAAAAAATAATAGTCGGCGAGCTGCGCGAGGTTGCAGATAAATACGGCCAACCGAGAAAGACGGAGATAGTTTTCGCCACCGACGTCGCTCAGGATAGCGAGGTCGAGACGGAGCCGGATTATCCGGTCAATATCTTTTTCTCCAAGGAGGGCTACTTTAAGAAGATCACGCCCCAGGCGCTCAGAACGAGCGGCGAACAGAAGTTCAAGGAGGGCGACTCCCTGCTTATAGAAAAGGAGACGATGAACAGCGCGGAGCTGCTGTTCTTTACCGACAAGTGCCAGGTCTATAAGGCCAAGGCTTCCGATTTCGATCTCGGCAAGGCGAGCCAGCTCGGTGATTTTGTCGCGTCGAAGCTCGGCATGGAGGATGATGAGACCGCCATCTATATGGCGGTCACAAAGGACTATTCCGGCTATATGCTCTTCTTCTTCAAAAACGGAAAGGTCGCCAAGGTCAGCCTCTCGTCTTATGAGACAAAGACCAACAGGAAAAAGCTTATAAAGGCATACAGCGACAAGTCGGAAATCGCGGCGATCCGTCAGATCGACGGGGACTGCGAGCTTGTTATCGAATCCACCGCAGGCAGGCTTTTGCTTATCAACACCGGAGTCATCTCAGCCAAGACGACCAAGGATACTCAGGGCGTCGCCGTCATGACGCTGAAGAAGGGGCACACGGTCAGGCTTGTCAGGGACTATGTAAACGGCGAATTCGTAAAGCCATACCGCTACAAGACGAAGAATCTCCCCGCGGCGGGGGCGACGCTCAGCGCTGAGGACGCCGGTGAGCAGATGAGCCTGATATAAAAAACCGCCCCGACAGGCTTCCCCTCGGCGGCGGCTGCGGAAATAGCAAACGCTGAATTGATTTTTTTCCGCTAACACTATATTACCCCTGTTTTCGGGAATAATAAGAGGGATTTTTTGCCTTTTATCGTTTTTTCTCTGATTTTACTCTTGCATTTTTATTTTTTATATGATAGAATACCGAAGTAAAAAATAATTATGGAGGTTGGGTCATGACTGCTGTACAGTACATTTTCGGTGTAATACTGATAATTCTTGCAATATTCCTCACGATAGTTATCCTGCTTCAGGAGAGCCGTTCGGCAGGTCTTTCGGGGGCTATTTCCGGCGGCGCCGATACTTTCTTCGGCAAGTCCAAGGGCAGAACAATGGAACAGAAGCTTGTCAAGATAACAAGATTTTGCGCGATCGCTTTCTTTGTAATAACGCTCGGTCTTTCCGTTTACTTCATGTTCAAGTTCTAATTCAGCACCTTGCTAAGGCTGCGGCGAAAAGCTGCGGCCTTATTTTTTATCCGTAAAGGGGGCTCGCAAATGACAGGATTCGTTTTTCTTGACAAGCCGGAGGGTATAACCTCGTTTACCGCGGCAAGAAGGGTACGCGGTATTTTAAAGGCAGGGAAAACCGGACATACCGGTACTCTCGACCCGATGGCGACCGGCGTTCTCCCTGTCATGATCGGCGGAGCCACCCGCTTTTCGGATTATCTTCCCACGCACGATAAACGATACACCGCCGTGATAAGGCTCGGCGTCACGACTGATACCCTTGACGTGACCGGCAGGGTGCTGTCGCAACGGGAGGCGGAGGTCTCACCGGAGAGCTTCGCCCGGGAGGCGGAGAGCTTCATAGGAGTCATCAGTCAGATTCCGCCGATGTTTTCCGCAGTCTCCCGGGACGGTGTGCGCCTCTATAAGCTCGCAAGGCAGGGCATCGAGGTCGAGCGTGAGCCGCGCGAGGTCACGATCTACTCGCTTGAGGTGCTCGACAGCTTCCCCGAGCGGAACGAATACGTCATAGACGTCAGCTGCTCGGCAGGGACTTATATAAGATCGCTCGCCGCAGATATCGGAGAAAAGCTCGGCTGCGGAGGCATACTTACAAGCCTCAGGAGGACCTCCGCCAACGGTGTGGATATCTCCCGGACGGTCACTCTCGAGGAACTCGAGCAGGCGGCCGCGAACTCGGAAGCCGAAATGCTTATCCACCCGGTCGACGGTATGTTCGGCGACTATCCCTCTGTGACCGTCAGTCAGAAGCAGGCCGTGCGTTTCTCAAACGGCGGCGCGCTTGATCTTGATCGGGTCAGGCAGATCGGAGATCAGGGACTATACCGGGTCTATTCGCCCGAAGAAAGATTTCTCGGCCTGGGCAGCGCCGACGAAAACACGCTCAGGGTTGCGAAGCTGCTGATAGATACATAACTTCTTTTCTTTTCGATCTTCACGGTTTTTTGTGGGATAACGTTTTTGCCTTGATTCTGATTGTGTGCGCCTTTATGGCGCACGGCAAAAATCGTTTTACTGAAAACTCAAAACGCTATTGTTGTCATGAAC
>JAFSXA010000037.1 GCA_017450135.1 Clostridia bacterium
CCGTATCTGAAGTTGGCTCTTACAAGAGCTTCAAAAAAGTTTTTCATAAATACTCTGACCTTTCCTTATTACAGATGATCTGCAAATACCTATCAGGATTGTAGGAATTATATCACGACCCGCTCGCGTTGTCAAGTGTTTACGTATTATTTTTTTGAAAATTCGGTGTTAAAAAGGAACGGTGCAGAAGATTCCTGTTCTGCACCGTAGTTAAATTATATTCTTTTTTGCGCCGTCTGTTATTTTTCGTATGAACGGAGGAATTCCCTGGTGCGCGGGTTTTTGGGATTGCCGAGCACCTCGGCGGGCGTTCCCTGTTCGGCGATGATGCCGCCGTCCATGAAGATTATCTCATCCGAGACGTCCTTGGCAAAGTTCATCTCATGGGTGACGATTACCATCGTCATATGCTCGCTCGCAAGCTGGCGGATGGTCTTGAGTATCTCTCCGGTCAGCTCCGGGTCGAGTGCGGAGGTGGGCTCGTCAAAGAAAAGTATCTGCGGATTCATGGCGAGCGCGCGGGCTATGGAGACCCTCTGCTGCTGGCCGCCCGACAGCTCACATGGGTAGTTGTCGAGCTTTTCGGAGAGTCCGACCTTATCGAGATAATACTTCGCGGTGCTGTCGATCTCTTCAAGTATTTTTTTCTTATCCTTCTTATAATCGGGGCACTTTTTTGCCGCCAGCTTCATGGCGAGCGTCACGTTCTCAAGCGCGGTGTACTGCGGGAAAAGATTGAACTGCTGAAAAACAAGGCCGATATTCTGCTGATTCTTTTTCAGCTTTTTCTGATCCTTTTTATCCGTTATCCCGCTGTCGAAAACCACGCTGCCGTTGACCGTTATCCTGCCGCCGGAGGCTGTCTCCAGCCCGTTTATACAGCGCAGGAGGGTGGTCTTGCCGGAGCCGGAGGAGCCGATGATCGAAAGCACCTTTCCCTTTTCAAGCGAAAAGCTGATGCCCTTGAGCACCTCGGTCTGACCGAAGCTCTTGGTGATATTTTCAATTTCAAGTATTGCCATGATACCACCTCACACTGTGTAGAAATTGAGCTTTTTCTCGATCCGGTTGAACATTATCGTCAGCAGGCCGCACGCCGCAAGGTAGAACGCTCCGGTATAGATGAGCGGCCATATGATGCCTGCGCCCCTTGTATAGCTCTCGGCAACGAAGATGAGCTCGTACATCGTGATTATTCTTGCAAGAGAGGTGTCCTTGACGAGGTTTATTATCTCGTTGCTGATGGGCGGAACTACGTTCCGGATGACCTGCAGCAGAATGACCTTGAAGAAGGTCTGCGACTTGCTCATGCCGAGCACCTTGCAGGCCTCGTACTGCCCGACCGGTATCGCCTCTATGCCGCCGCGGAAGATCTCGGAGAAATAGCAGGCGTAGTTGATGATGAAGGTTATGTAAACGGCAGGCTCGCTGTCGAGCATATATTTGCCCTCCGTGAGCAGACCGGGCCCATAGTAGACGATTATAAGCTGCAGCATCAGGGGAGTGCCTCTTATGATCCAGACTATAGTCCTCATCAGCCATTTGATCGGAATAAATTTGCTCCGTGAAGCAAAGCTGAAAATAAGCCCGAGCGGCAGGGCGAGGACAAGGGTTATTGCGAATATTTTAAGCGTGACCAGGAATCCGTTTACAAACAGATCGGCTGATACGTCCCAAAAAGATGTGCTCATGTTGATATCCTTCCTTGTACCGGCGGCGATATCCCATTGCCGCGGTGCGCTTAATCATAAGGTCGCCTCTGAAAAACCTCATGCGTTCATCCTGCCTGATCTTTTAACAGAGGTTCCCATAATAATTCGGGCAAAGCTCTTGTCTTTGCCCGAAAGAATTAATTGCCTAACCGATTATTTGTTTTCGCCTGCAACGAAGCTCTGTACAAGACTCTCGGTGACGTCGTATTTATCGGCGATCTGCTTCATTGTTCCGTTGGTGAAAAGCTCTGCGGTGATCTTGTCGACCTCGGCGACTATATCGGAGCCTGTTCTGAAGGCGATGCCGTAGCTCTCTTCACCGAGCTTGACGGACTCGATGGTGGAGAGGTCGCTGTAGCTCTTGCCCTCTGCAAGCATCTCGTCTGCCATGATGTGATCGATGACGCAGGCGTCAGCCTGGCCGCTCTTAACCTGAAGCAGGGCGTCGGACTGAGCTCTTACCGGCTTGTAGTTCTTGGAAAGGACAGCGTCTTCCTTAGCCGCAGTTTCTCCGGCTGAACCCTGCTCGGCAACTACTGTTTTGCCCTCAAGGCTTGCGATGGAGTTGAAGGTTTTGTTGTCCTTGACGACAATAACCTGATAGTTGTACATATACGCTCCGGTAACGTCTGCGGCAGCCATGATGGCGTCAGTGATCGTCATGCCGTTCCAGATGCAGTCGATCTCCTTGGTCTTGAGCGACATTTCCTTGCTGTTCCATTCGATCTCCTTGAATTCGGGAGTTACGCCGAGCTTGGCGCAGACCGCCTTGCCGTATTCAACGTCAAAGCCGACCCATTCGCCGTTCTCTTTGTAATCCATGGGCGCCCAGTCTGTTATGCCGATAACGAGCTTTCCCTTTTCCTTTACATAGGCAAGATCTGAATCCGCCGCCGTCGGTTTTTCGGTTTCCTTATTATCCGTCGTGTCCGTTTTGCCGCAGCCTGCAAGGGCAAACGACATCACTCCGATGAGAATGGCAAGCGTGATGGCTAAAATCTTTTTCATAAAAATACCTCCGAAATGTTTTTGTGGTGATATATTATCACGTTACTGTGCTAAAGTCAACCTTTTTTCATGATTCTTTAAATTTTCCATTGAATATTTTCCGGCTTGCAATCAACAATATAAATAAGGCTGCCTCTGAATATTTCCGTGCATTCATCCTTTTTGTCTTTACCCGATCTGAACGCGCCGGGAATTCGGAGGCCCGGTAAGAAAATATGAATGGAAGCGTTTGGATGGATTACTTAACTGCGTTCCTGATAGGCGGGGCGATCTGCGTCGCCGGTCAGCTTCTGATAGATCTGACCCGGCTGACGCCGGCAAAGATCCTTGTGACCTTTGTGCTGCTCGGCGTCCTGCTTGAGGCGTTCGGGCTCTACGGTAAACTGGTAGACTTTGCCGGATGCGGAGCTACAGTGCCGCTCACCGGCTTCGGCTACACCCTTGCGAAGGGGACTCGGGAGATGATAGACGAGCGGGGCTGGCTCGGAATACTGACGGGGCCGCTGAGCTCAGGCTCGGCGGGGATAACTGCGGCGATAGTCAGCGGCTTTATTGCCGCGCTGATAACCAGACCGAAAGGAAAGTAAAAAAAGAGCACACCGGCTGCGGTGCGCTCTTTATGGATCGGTGTGTTTGTTTAAGCTTACTTTGCTTCGACCTGTACAGGCTCGTCAACGTCGCAGCATGAGCATGAAACGTAATCGCTCTCATCGTCGTCGTCAACTGAGCTCTTGCAGGGGATAACCTTGGTTACAAGGTAATAAATACCGGCCGCCGCGGCGCAAATGCCCGCGATGATGCCGACTATTTTAAGAATCTTTTTGATTGTATCGCACATTGGTAAACAACCTCCCGTGTATTATTTTACTTAATTATAAGGTATATAAATGGCAAAGTCAAGTCTTTTTTGACCGGCCGGCCGGGAATTTACAGCTTATTAAAAAATTGTTAACAAAAAACAAAAGGACGGAATGAACCGTCCATATGTCTTCTGTTATCAGTCTGCAAGAAGCTTGGCAAGAGCCGACTTTTTGCGAGCGGCGTTATTCTTATGAATAAGGCCCTTTGCGCAGGCCTGGTCGACCTTTTTGATGGCGAGCCTGACGGCCGCCTCCTTGTCTGCGGAATTATTCGCAGCTGCCGCGTGTGCTTTCTTGATAGCAGTTTTCAGAGCAGAATTCCTGGATTTGTTGTGAGCCTGCTTGCTTTTGTTAACAAGTACGCGCTTTTTGGCTGATTTGATATTGGGCATAGTTGCACCTCCCTTTTTACATAAGCTGCACAGTTAAGTATATTATCATTAAAAAACAAAAAAAGCAAGATGTTTTTTAAATTTTTTCACAATATTTGCGCGGGAGTGGTAAAAACGGATTTCAGAACGGATCTTGCAATAGAAAAAAAGGAGGACCTTTCCGCCGGGGAGCTGCCCGGAGTCAAAAGCGAACAGAGCGTGAGCGGCGACGCGAGGATCACGAGGATCACCGTTCTTGACAGCAGGGGAGCTGAGAGCCTCGGCAAGCCCGAGGGAAGCTACATCACGGTCGAGATACCGCCGATGACGGAGCGTTCTCCGGTCGGCGACGAACTTATAGAGACGGTCGCGCGGGAGTTGTCCTCGATCCTGCCGCCGGAGGGTCCGATACTTGTGGCAGGCCTCGGCAATACGGATATCACTCCGGACGCCGTAGGCCCGTTGAGTGCGGAGCTGGTTCTTGCCACAAGGCATATCGGCAGGGAACTGGCGGAGAGCGTGGGGCTCGGCGGACTGAGGCCGGTCTGCGTGTTTATACCCGGTGTGCTCGGCAAGACGGGCGTGGAGACGGCGGAGCTGCTGCGCGGAGTCATAGACTCAGTTTCTCCCGTTGCCGTTATAGCGGTCGACGCTCTCGCCGCAAGGCGGGTGTCAAGGCTCGGGAACACAGTTCAGCTCTCCGATACGGGCGTCATTCCCGGCTCGGGAGTGGGCAACGCAAGAGCGGCGATAAACAGAGAAACCGTCGGCGTGCCCGTGATATCCGTTGGTGTTCCGACGGTGGTCGACGCCGGGACGCTGATCTGCGACCTCACAGGCGAGGAGCACGCTCTTGACAAAAGGAGCAGCGAGATGATAATAACTCCGCGTGAGATAGACCTTCTTGTTCAGCGCGCGGCGGCGCTGATCGGCCTTTCGATAGACAAGGCTCTGCAGCCCCAGCTGTCTTCGGGGGAAATAATGATGCTTGTCGGGAACGGATGACCGTCCTTCACGGCGAGACTCCGGCATTTATCCTGTCGTCGACTATTTTGCCGTCGCTTATGCGTATAACGCGGCGGGCCTTTTCGGCTATGCTGTCGTCGTGAGTTATAAGGATTATCGTTCTGCCCTCGTGCCATAGCTCGTTTATTATCCTCATGATCTCCCTGCCGGAGGCGGAGTCGAGGTTGCCCGTCGGCTCGTCTGCGAGGATCACGGGGGGCTTCGCGGCGATGGCACGCGCAATGGCGACC
>JAFSXA010000038.1 GCA_017450135.1 Clostridia bacterium
CTCCTACACCGCTGACGGCACCAAGGTAACACTTTCCGTTCCGACCAAGGTCGACGCAAACGTCACTCCCGTTGCAGGTATGGCTGACGCCTACACCCGCTTTGGCGGCACCTATGTCGGTGAGAGCGCTGACGCCGCTGATGCAGACGCATTCCCCGGCAAGTTCTTCTATTACTTCAACACCCTCTATTTCGTAGAGAACGCCGCTGTCAGCGAGATGACCGTGACCGTTGACTCCGCAAACGGCACCTTCGCTGCGTAAGCAAACATAAACAATAACGGTCGCCCGGAAAGGGCGGCCGTTTTCATATCTCAAACCCGTTCGTTATCCCGCCGAGCCTTGCCATGTCCTTTTTAACGTAGTACATCTCGGTAATCTCAGAGGTCGAATGACCGAGGAGGTCGGCGACCTGGCGGGGCGAGAGGGATTTGATCGTGCCGTCGGGCTGCGGTACGCCGTTTACGAGCGTTGTTGCGAAGGTGTGGCGCAGAGAGTGCAGACCCTTTATCTCGATTCCGGCGGCTTCGAGGATCCGATGAAAACGCTTGCGGAAGTTGTTTGGGCGCGTGTAGTCGCCGTTCTCGACGAGCTCAGATGCGCTCTGGACGGCCTTAAGCTCCGCAACACGCTTTTCAAGCTCAGCATTTCTCCTTCTGAGCGATTCAGCGTCCTCGTTCCCGATAGAGACGGAAACGCTGTATATAATATTGGGGATATCCAAGAAAGAAGCGTCCCCACTAAAATTTCCGGCTCTTCCGTCAAGGACGGCGCTCAAAGCAGGGACGCTTCTTTCAAGAACAAAATACCATACTCAGATACAGATTTCAAGCCAAAAACGTCAATAGACACTATCGGTGTCGATTGAGAATTTAAGCTTGACAGCTTTTTCATCGTATGATAAAATTTCATTTACAAGGTTATCAGCGTTTGCCACCGGCCCGGAAGTCTCGATTCCGGCATCTCGGAGCAACGTTGAGGCCTTTTTTCATCCCCAATGATTATGCCGCTGTCCTTAGCTCTTAGCTTCAGCCAATTTACTACGCCTTCCCTCCCGTAAATAGACTTAATCTCATTTGCAGGTTTTCCATCTACCGAAGAGTTTGGATCAATCCCAATCATCAAAGGTGCTTTTCCTGCTTCAGTATCAGGCGCCATCAGCAAAAGCGAAAAGCTCAGGATTGATCTTGTCAGAGATATCAGCTATGAGAATATCAAGATTAATCTCTCCGTTCGCAATTCTTGCGTGAGTTGCCTCATGCAATGCAATCTGAGCCGGCGTAAACGAAGAATCATCTGCTCTGATATAGAGTCTTTCACCGTCAAAGCATCCTCGTGCTCCCGTTTGTCCAATGTGCAGATCGCCTCTTGACGGCTCTCAGCAGGTTGTGGTATAGTGGATTTGGCGGGAAATAAAGCATCTGCGTTTTCGGACGTTGACATTAGGCTCCTCTGAGCATGTATGGGTTGCTTTTTCCCGCTATTGTTTTCTAAATAAGCGGATACAATAAAAGCGGTTTTTGCCTTGGTATTCGGCACTGCCTCTACAACATAGTATGTTCCGTCGACCGCTTTCAGATATCGAACAGTATCAGCTAAATTCTGCTTGCCGTTATCTCTGACAGTTGTATAGGCTCTCGTTTTACCGCCAAATTCCAAGTGGTCATAATTATCAATGACATACTGCATTCGCCCGATATCGTTTATATCGCGCATTGTCTGATTAGCTTGTCCTTTTTCACCGTGCCGGTCAACTATGTGCTCAGCTATTCTCTGCTCAATAACGGTTTTAAAACCGGTGGTGTCAATTCCGGTCAAAGACAAAATATCCGACGCCGCCCTATCACTGACAGGCTTGAGAGTATATCTGCCTTTGTTGTTTCCCTTGTTTTCAATGGATGTTTCTATAAAATTGACAAGGTTTTCGTCGACGGCATTTTTATATTCCTCTATTATACGCATCTGCTCCGGCGTATGAGTAGTTGGATTATCATCAATAGCCGTATTTTCCGTCTCCTCCGTGGAGGCGGTTTTATTTTGCTCACCCGCTTCACTCTCCGGAGCCTGCGCCTCGCTTTCCCCCTCGGTGGTGTAATTACCCTCCACCGGCGCAAAATCACTCCGGGGCGCTTCCGAGCGCTCCTGAGCGGTGATATCATTCGCTCCGTCAACCGTGCCTCTCGCCGCCATACTCTCGCGCATGACCTGAGTACCGCCGCCGAGTCCTCCGAGAGCTCCGCCGACCGCCATATCATAGAGAATATCGGAAGGGTCTAAATCCTTGAGCTTTCTGGTGGGTATATCTTTCGGCAAGCCCGCTTATAAGCTCTTCGTTCATCTCGCCGCTCGCGCTCATAAGAACGTTGAGAAGCTTTCGCCCGCCGTCCGTTTTTGCCGCGGCGTTGATAAACTCTTCTATAACGTCGTCAGCCGCGCGGGCGCTCGTTGATGTACTGCATATAGATTTCGGACTGCGGGAGCAGCTCGACTCCGTCGCGTGTACCGATGTATTTGAGGTAACCTCCGCCACTGCTTTTGATGTACGGAGCCTTGACGATCAGTCGAGCCAAGCTTCATCACCTTCGTCACGCATATGATCCTCCAAACGGATTTTTCCGTTCGTGCGGTTGACGTTTTTCACGCTCTCAGCGCGTCGCGCGTCAAAAGAAGCTCGCTCCATTCCGTTTCCGCGCCGAAGGGCGCGCGAAAACTGCATATTCGCTCCCTCCTTTTTCCTTTTCGCAGCGAACCCGCTGCGCTGGGCTTCGCCGCGATTTGTTGCAATACTGATCGAACGCGGAAGCGAATCTGCGTCCTCCGCCATCAGCCTGTCGATGTAGTAGTTGACCGCTTTCTCGATGAATTCGTTGCGGCTTTTGCAATTTGCTTCGGCGATCCACTGATCGCATCGGCGGACAGTCCGAGCCTCGAAACGCACTGTAATTTTCTCTTTTTCCGGCATAAATCCTCCCTGATGTCTTTTGAAATCGTTGGTTTTCTAAGTATTTTTTCGTTAGTTGAGGTCACGTCCGGCAAAATCCTCTCATTAAGAGGTCACTTTTGTGACCGCAGAAACTGTCGGCACTGCCGGCAGAAGTGGATGGCGTGTGCACC
>JAFSXA010000039.1 GCA_017450135.1 Clostridia bacterium
CCTTGCCGAGGGCAACAGGATACACCTTGAAGGGAAGAAATCCAAGCGCAAGGCTGACACGGTATTTGAGCGGCTCGTCCTTGCAGGCAGACGGTTGCTTTCCGTTATTGAAAAGAACCGCGGCGGCGCAAACAAGGATCTCGCAAAGTTCACGGATCAGATCAACAATCTCGCCAACAAGTGGGACAGATAGCATAAAGTACTGCCATAATATTACGGTGCAGAAGTTTGGAGCTTCTGCACCGTTTTTCATTGTAAGCGGGGTACTGATCAATACTATTCTTTTTCGGCGTTTGTGTCACATCCGTCATAGCTGAATACAATGTGTAACAGAAGCAAAGGCGGTGTTGACATGAAAGACAGAATAACTCTCAGCGACCTTGCCCCGGGCGAAAGCGCTGTTGTATCCAAGGTCTCCGTCCGCGGAGAGATCGGACGGAGACTGCTCGATCTCGGGCTTATCGCGGGCACGAAAATAGAATGTATAAGCAGAAGTCCCCTCGGCGACCCGTCCGCATATCTTATCCGCGGCGCCGTCATCGCCATTCGCTCACGGGACTGCGCCGACGTTGTACTGAAGCCGGTGTAAATCATGGGACTTACCAATTCTTCAACCGGCTCAACCGCCGCCTTTGAAAAGGGCTTGACCAGAACAGGCTCGGAAAAGCTCGTCGCTTTCGCAGGTAATCCGAACGTGGGCAAGAGCACGGTTTTCAACGCTCTGACCGGCATGAGACAGCATACTGGCAACTGGTCAGGCAAAACCGTGACGAACGCCTGCGGCAACTATGAAACTGAAAAATACAAATATATCCTCGCCGACATCCCGGGCACATATTCCCTGAGCGCACGTTCTCCTGAGGAACAGATCGCGCGTGATTTCATCTGCTTCGGCGGCAGCGACGCAGTCGTTGTCGTCTGCGACGCCTCCTGCCTTGAGCGAAATCTGAGCCTCGTCATGCAGACGGCGCTGATAACGCCGAACGTAATAGTCTGCATAAATCTGATAGACGAGGCCGAGCGCAAGGGCATCCGCATTGACGCCGGGCGGCTGTCAAAGACCCTCGGTCTGCCCGTCGCCGCAGTCATCGCAAGGAAGAAACGCACTCTTTCCGCCCTCACCGAAGCCATGGACTCCCTGATATCCGGAGAAGCTCCCGAGCCACGGGGAATGTGCATCCCCGCGCCGATAGAGAGAGCCGCTGAAAGGGTGACGGAGGCCGTCGACGCCGCTCTCGGAAAAAACTACATAAACAGGTGGCTCGCTTTAAAGCTGATATACTGCGACGCTTCGCTCAGAATCAAGCTCAACGAGGTTTACGGCGATAGGCTTTTCGATAATGAGGAGGTCCGCTCCGCAGTAAACGCCGCACGCGGCGAACTGCTCAACGAGGGCATAGGCGAGGAGGAATACGGAAATCTGTTGTCGGCAGGCGCGGTGCTTTCGGCAGAAGAGGCAGCGGCTGAGGCCACAGCAGAACGCGGTGCGCCGTACAGCGCTTTTGACCGTGCGGCGGACAAAATCGTAACAGGTAAAGCTCTCGCGTTCCCCGTAATGCTTCTTATGCTCGGAATAATTCTTTGGATAACCATAGTCGGCGCTAATTACCCATCCCAACTGCTGTCAAAAGGGGCATTTTGGCTTGAGGGCAGGCTCAGCGAGCTTTTTACCCTCGCAAAGATCCCCGAACGTTTGGCGGACGCGGCGGTCACGGGAGTGTTCAGGGTGCTCGGCTGGGTCGTATCGGTCATGCTTCCGCCGATGGCAATATTCTTTCCGCTGTTCACGATACTTGAGGACGCCGGCTTTCTGCCGAGGATAGCCTTCAACCTCGACCGCCCGTTCTGCCGCTGCGACGCCTGCGGAAAACAGGCGCTGACCATGTGCATGGGGCTGGGCTGCAACGCCGCCGGAGTTATAGGCTGCAGAATAATCGATTCGCCGCGCGAGAGACTGCTTGCAATTCTCACAAATTGCTACGTCCCCTGCAACGGCAGATTCCCTGCGCTGCTGTCGGTCATAACCATGTTTTTCATCGGCTCGGCAGGAGGACTCGCCGCCTCCGCGATATCCGCTCTCTGCCTGACGGCGGCTATACTGACAGGGATAGCCGCAACCTTCGCCGCGACGGGACTGCTCTCCAAAACCGTTCTGCGCGGTGAGCCCTCATCCTTCACGCTGGAGCTCCCGTCCTACCGCCTGCCGAAATTCGGCGAGACGCTTGTGCGCTCCGTTTTTGAAAGAACGCTCTTCGTCTTGGGCAGAGCCGCCTTGGTCGCCGCTCCCGCAGGTCTTATCATATGGCTTGCGGCAAACGTAACCGTTCACGGCTCTACCGTTTTGGATATCTGCTCATCATTCCTTGACCCTGTGGGCAGACTGATGGGGCTTGACGGCGTGATCCTGATCGCTTTTATACTCGGCTTTCCGGCGAATGAGATCGTAATACCGATAACCGTAATGGCGTATACGGCGCAATCCGGCCTCGTCGGGATCGAGAATATCGAACAGCTGAAAAGCGTATTTATTTCCAACGGGTGGACTCCGCTGACGGCGGTGTGCTTCATCATATTTCTGCTGATGCACTGGCCGTGCTCGACCACTCTGCTGACGATCAAAAAGGAAACCGGCAGCCTTAAATATACCGCTCTGTCCGCCCTGCTGCCGACAGTATCGGGCTTTGTCATATGCGTGCTGATAAACCTTTTCGCAGATCTGATCGCAGGCTGAAGCTTCAATTGATCCGGGCAGTAAAGCAATTTGTTTTTTGTGAAGCACTGAATACCCGGCGAGTTAAAATTGCTTAGAGCTTATTTTGTCGGATGAGGTAAAAAGATCATGCAAGATAAATACATGAATTCAGTCTTTTGCTATTCACTTTTGTTTGCAACGGTGATATAATTTACAGGTAAGAATTCAAGTAATAAATCTACTGGCCTGTAACATGGAGGAATAATTATGCTTTCATGCAAAAAAATGCTGAGTATTATTCTTGTCTTTGCTTTATCTTTCGTCTCTTTGCCCGTCAGCGGCTTCGCCGTCTCGCAGGCCATTGAATGTCCGCCGTATCTGGATATACGTCCGGAGCGCACCGAATACAGCAGAGGGGAAGACGTTGAGATCAGTACAAGGATACACAACGATTCCCTGAGCGATCTGTACGACGTGTATATGTGGGTCGAATACGACAGCGGCGAGGCTATGCTTTATCCTCATTCAACCGAACGTGTTATCGATCTATTGCCCTATTCGCATACGGCAGACCGTTCATTCAGCGTGGATTGGAGAGACATCACCGGAAAAATCGACTCGATGAACATCCCTGTTCTTAAATCTCTGGCGGCAAGGATAGTTAAACTGTTCCCGAAGTTTACAAGGCACTTCGTTTTTCTTAAAAATGATATCGTCAAGCTCTTCCGTTCCTTCTCATCTGGATTCAAATCCCGATACTCCGCCGATTTGGGAAGCTGCTCGGTGATATACGACGGCAGGGAGATAGATTTCAACTTCAAATGCAATTACGTGCTCAAGAGCCGTCCTGTTGATATCCGGGCGACTGCCGAAGCTAAGGATGTAAATCAGGCAAGCGTAAATTTTACCGCCCCGAAAAATGAGGCGGCAGGTATAGTTTTCGGCGCGGATATTCAGGATGACGGCAGCTTTGACGGCTGGGCTTTTTATGTTAATGCAACAGACGGCACTTCCGGTATAGTCGAAAGAAGGCAGAATACGTTCAGAGCCGTAGCATACAAAAACGTCGATATACTCGAGGGCGGCAATTATACTCTCTGTGTGCAGAAAACGACCGGCGGCTTCAAGGCGTGGCTGTTAAACGATCTTTCCGAAAAGGACGATACCTTCCCGCTGTTTGACATTGCCATATCCTTATCGCATGACGAGTGGGGACTTGTATGCACGTCCGCAGACGTTTATTCGGATTTTTTCTCGGATGATTCACAGTATGAGCTTCCGGAACAGACCTACTGCAATCCAGTTCAAAATAACGCGCCCGATCCGTTCGTTTTGTATGAGGGCGGTGTGTATTATCTGTATTCCACAAACGCGCCGAACGAAGGTTTTTACGCGGACGTTTCAACAGACCTTGTACATTGGAAACAGCAGAGCCGGATGGTGGCTGAAAAGAAAGATATTTACGGTGAAAACAAGTTCTGGGCGCCCGAGGTCTATCACTATAATGAAAAATATTATATGTTTTACAGTGCCGAGGAGCATATGGCGGTCGCTGTTGCAGATTCACCGCTCGGCCCGTTCATGAAGGCGGGCGACGGGTTCCTTCTCCCGGAGCGATCGATCGACGGCAGTATCTTTTTTGATGATGACGGAAAAATATATTTATATTACGCATGTTTGACCGATAACAGGCAGAATCAACTGTACGTTGTGGAAATGGAGACGGATCTGCTGCACTGCAAAGAGAGCACCAAGACGAAGCTTTCCGAGCCTGAGGGCTGGGAATACGACGTCAACGAGGGTCCGACGTTGTTAAAGCACAACGGAACATACTATCTGACGTACTCAGGCAACAGCTATGCAGACGCGAATTACGGGGTCGGCTGCATGACCTCTAACAGCCCTACCGGCCCGTTTACAAGATACACCGTCAACCCGGTCTTGCAGTCAAACAGAATTACTCTCGGATGCGGACACCATTGCTTTACCCGGTCGCCGGACGGCAGTGA
>JAFSXA010000005.1 GCA_017450135.1 Clostridia bacterium
CTTATCGGAACCGGCGAGCGGATAAAGTCCGAGGGCGGAAAAAACATACCACGCGCTGAGCGTGCCGCCGTCGTCATTGCCGTCAAGCCCGTTCGGGTCGGTGCTGAAGCGGTTGCTCAGAGTCCAGCGCACCCATTTCTGAGCCAAATCAGGTCTGCCGGCGTTCGCGAACAGATACGGCGTGTGCATATCATGCTGATTACCTACCCAATAGCCTGAGCCGGGGACAAAATACGCACGTTCCGGCGCGGCGTCCTCCATGAATCTTTCAAGCTCGCTTATAAAGTATTCCTTCGAGCCGAAAAGCTCTATCATGCCGTCGATATCCTGCATGACGTTCCATCTCCACTGGCGCGGGCTTCCCTCGCAGTAGCCGGATGCAAGGTGCGTACCGAGCATATCGTCATAGAACTCCGTGTAGCGCTTGACAAGCGGCTGCCATGAGCCGTCCGCATTGCGTGCGCGGAAATACCTTGTCTTACTGTCCCAAACATTCTTATAATTTTCAGCGCTCCTGCCGAATTTTTCAACAAGGTCGGCTCTGCCGAGACCGCGTGCTATCGTCTGAGCGCAGGCGTCCTCCCACGAGTATTCGAGCGTTCTGCTGACGGAATAGCCGCGCGATATCTTATGCACGATGTCGTCGGGCACATAGCCGTAAAGGTTGTAGAGATCGGCGTATTCGCGATCCTCTGTATTCCCGAGCGTGTCGGCGGATCTTACCATATAATCCAGCGCCGTATTGTAATCGACGCCCGTAAAGCCTTTAAGATAGCTCTCCGCAAACAGTATATTCGCCGGGTTGCCGAACATCGAGCCGGTGTAGCCGCAGCCCATCGGCCAGCGCGGCAGAACACCGCCCTGCTTCGCCATGCAGATCAGGCTCTGCAGGCTGTCATACTGTATCTCCGGAGCGATGAGGGAATACAGAGCGTAGACGTCCCTCACGGTATCCCACAGAGACATATCCGAGCGGTAGGTAAAGCCCTCGGCAGTGTGAGTTTTTTTATCAAAGCCGGGATATTCACCGTTGACGTCGGTATAATCCGTCGGCATTATCATCGTGTGATACAGGGAGGTGTAAAAAATTTCCTTTGTATTGTCGTCCGCGTCGATACTGATTCGCGAGAGTCTCTTCTCCCACTTTGCGCCTGTGGCGGCGCGCACCTCGTCAAACGACATTCCGTCCGCCTCTGCACGCAGATTTTCCTCGGCGTTATCTGCGCTGACGAAGCTGATACCTGCCCTGAGCGTGACCTGTTCGCCCTTGAGGTCGCCGAAGTTCAGAAGCACCCCGGCTCCGGGGCCGGCAGCCGAAGGCCGAGTCGAGGAATCCGAGTCGTCGGTATGGGTGATAAATGATTTCAGCGGACGGTCAAATTCGGCATAATAATAGACGTTGAGGCCGCCCGACCTGCCCGAGAAGCCGCCGTGCACCAGCGCACTGCCGCGTATCGTCCTGCTCTGAGGGTCGACGGTTATACTCGTATCCGTCGTACTGCCGCCCGAGAGAACGGACGACGCGTCGATATACAGCTCGGCGTCCTTTTTTGTATGGAAGGTGTAACGCTGATATCCGGTGTGATCCGTCGCCGTCAGCTCCGCAAGAGCCCCGGCTCCCGGGAGGTATACCGCATAATAGCCCGGCGCGGCAGTCTCCTGCTGATGAGAGTATTCCAGCGCCCTGATGTCCGTCACCTTATGTCTGCCGGCGGACGGAGTTACACGAAAAACACCGTAATCACGTATACCTGTGCCGGAGAGCCTGCCGTAGCTGAATCCGATAATATGGCGGTGCTCGTAATAATAACCGGAGGTGTTCGTGGAAAACAGATACAGTCCGCCCACTGCACAGGTATCGGGGCCAAGGCGCACACAGCCGAAGGGCTCCGTCGCCGCAGGGCTGAGCATGGCGCAGGTCCACGGCAAACCGCCCGTGCCGATAAACATATTCACTTGGCTGCCGTATTCACCGGCTCCGGCGTCGGGAAGCTCGTGCAAAAAAACCGGCCCGCCCGCAAGCAGGGTGGTTACAAGCAGCTCGACCGTGACAAGTATCGATATCAATCTTCGGGATAAAGACAGCAAATCAGACTCCCCTTTCGATGGATATAAAAGCAGTTGATACCATAATTATAGCAAGTTTGCCGCTGACCGTCAATAATCATCCTCTGTTTGATCTCATAAGGCAAAAAAATTGCGCCGGACGGTAGAAATTTTCCGAAACACATGGTAGAATAAAAGCATACTTTTCAGCATTATTCTTAACAATAAACAAGAGGTGTTATTATGCAGAAAATCATTTCCTGGATACTTGTTATTTTCGGTGCGCTCCATGCGCTTCTTCCGGTGCTGCCGAGGGGCGAGGCTCTCGACCTCGACGGCTACACGCTCGTTTTCAGCGACGAATTCGACGGCGACGAGCTGGACGAGAGCGTCTGGTACCACAGAGCCGTCGGCGAAAGGCGCGGCGGCTACAACGCTGCAAGTCAGGTGCGCGTCAGCGACGGCAGGCTCATCCTCACCGGCGAATACCTCGAGAACGGCGAATACGGCGAGGGCTGGTACGGCGCAGGTATCGCACTGCGTCAGAAATATGTGAACGGCTATTTCGAGATAAAGTGCAAGTGCAACAAGGATCGCGACTTCTGGAGCGCGTTCTGGCTCCAGTCGGGAACGTCCTACGACCATGAAAAATCAGCCGGCGGCGTTGGCGGCGCGGAGGTCGATATTTTTGAAGCTATGGAGACGCGCTATTTACCGTTCAAGCTCAACAACTCGGTAAAATCCACGGTCTACTGCAACGGCACCGACGCTCTGCCGGACCGTATCGACAGGCAGAGAGTCGGCAAATACTATGTTGATAAGCTCTATGACGAGTTCCACACCTTCGGCCTGAAATGGACGCAGGAGGAATATATCTTCTATATAGACGGCATTGAATCCGGCAGGACTTCGTTCGGCAAGGGCGTTTCAACCGTGCCCGAGGAGGTCATCGTCTCCCTTGAGCTGCCCGAAAAGATGCACGACAAGCCGGGTGTGAAAACGCAGTTCGAGGTGGAATACGTCAAAATATGGAGCGATAACGCCTGAACCGCATCACCGCAAAATGAATCATAATATCAATTAAAACGGAGAAGTGATGCAGTTGAAAAAAGCAACTGAGGAAAGAATAAAAAGTATCACCTTAAAAGAGGGCGTCGGCTACGCGATGGGCGACGCCGGTAACCTCTTTGTGCTGACATACGTCTCCTCATTCCTGAAGGTCTTTTACACCGACGTGCTGAAAATAGCGCCTAAAAAGATCGCCAACCTCTTCCTTTTCACAAGGCTGTGGGACGCGGTCAACGACCCGATGTGGGGCAATATAGTTTCCAAACGCAGACCCGGCGCCGGCGGAAAATACCGTCCGTATATAAGGGCGCTCGCCGTTCCGCTGGCATTGAGCGAGCTTATCTGCTTCTTTGATGTCGGTAGATTTACGCAGAATCAGGCGCTGCTTCTTGTTTTCGCATACGTCACATACATCCTGTTCGGTATGCTGTACACCGGAGTCAACGTGCCCCACGGTTCGCTCGCATCCGTGATAACCGACGACCCCGGCGGCAGAACGCTGCTCTCAACAGCGCGCTCCGTGGGCGCAGGCATCGGCGGCGCGGCTCCCCTGCTGATAGCGCCCATGCTCATATACAACAAGGTCGAGGCCGCGAACGGAGAAACGTATAACGTAGCCGACGGCAAGGGAATGTTCATATTCGGCGCCGCCATGGCGGTCTGCTCGGCGCTTGCGTACTTCTTCTGCTATTCCGCAACCAGGGAGAGAGTCCCCTCCGACGCAGATCCCAAATTCAACATGAGGGAAACCTACTCCGCAATGTTCAAAAGCCGCCCGTTCATCGCCCTTGCCCTCACGGGAATACTGATAAGCGGACAGCTCCAGTTCAATTCACTGAACCAGTATCTTTATAAAAACTACTTCTGCAATACCAACCTTTCGATAATCGGCACTATCGCCCAGTATCTGCCTATGGCGGTCATGATACCGCTCGTCCCGGCGCTTGTCAAGCGTTTCGGCAAAAAGGAGATAATCACCGTCGGCACTTTCTTCTCTGCCCTCGCCTCTATCATCACCTACCTTGCAAAGCCCGCCAAGGACGATCCCGCTTTCTTCATGGTGATGCTGTTCATAACAGGCTTCGGCTACTCGTTCGTTTCTATAACGAACTGGGCTGTGGTCACGGATGTTATCGATTATCAGGAGTACAAAACGGGGATCAAATGCGAGAGCTCGATCTACGCCGTTTACACGTTGAGCCGCAAGCTTGGGCAAACCGCCGCTGATTACGGCGGACTTATGCTCCTGTCCAAGGCGGGGTACGACGCCGGTATCATGGCAAACGCCGGATTTGTACCGGGAGTCAGCGAAGAGATACTAAAGATCTGCACGCTTATCCCGGCGGTGACGTACACGCTGATCTTCCTGCTCTTCACCTTCCTTTATCCGCTGACTAAAGAAAGGCTTGTGCCGATATACGATTATATCAAAAAGAAAAACTCTGACTGACCGCTTATATGGCAAGAGTGATCCAAATTATTTATACATATACTTGACAACAATGGCGTAAAAAATTATACTTTTATAGTAACAAAAACTTGAACGGAGATGTTTTTATGGAACTTATCAGATCTGAAAATTTAGCCCCCGTGCATTCCGACATCAGAGGCCCTCTCTATATCGAGAGCCAGCGTATGCTCAAGGAAGGCACCAAGGTATTAAGGCTCAACACAGGCAATCCCGCCACGTTCGGCTTCGGTATGCCCGAGAGCGTCAAAGAGGCTCTTTTTGCCAACGCGGACAGAGCAGTCGCCTACTCCGATCTCAAGGGTATGACCGACGCGAGAGAGGCCATCTGTGAATACCACAAGGGCAAGGGCGTTCAGGATATTACGCCCGACGACATCTATATCGGCAACGGCGTCAGCGAGCTTGTGCTCATGGCCCTGCTTGCCCTTCTGAACAAGGGCGACGAGGTGCTCATGCCCTCCCCGAGCTACTCCCTGTGGTCAAACTCGACCTACATTGCAGGCGGCAAGCCCGTATTCTACACCTGCGACGAATCCAACC